>JANXSK010000091.1 GCA_025352695.1 Ferruginibacter sp.
ATTAATTAAACGACTTTTACCTTACATCGCCATGATGCCCCGTCTTTATTTTGCTGAAAGAAAAAAAGCAAAAAATATTAAATCAATTTCACTTCAATGAATATCCTTATTACCGGCGCTTTCGGCTTTGTTGGCAGCAACATCTCTTACGTACTCAAATTGGAGCAAGACCATCATTTAATAGCTGTTGATCTTATTGCACCATCCAATAGCGTTTTTTGTGAATTCTATACCTGGAACGACTTAGATAAAATAGACCGCAGTAAGTTGGATGTAATTATTCACTTGGCAGGTAAAGCGCACGATACAAGTAATACGGCAGATTCAACAGCTTACTTTGATATCAATGTTGGGCTAACACAAAAAATTATGGAGTTGTTTGTAGCATCAGCAGCTACAAAATTTATTTTTTTTAGTTCTGTAAAAGCGGTTGCTGATACCGTTGAGGGGGCGATGCTGACAGAAACTGCAAGCTGTAATCCAAAGACAGCTTATGGACAATCAAAATTGGAAGCAGAACAATATATTGTAGCGCAACTGCTATCTCCCGAAAAGAAAATTTATATTTTACGTCCCTGCATGATACATGGTCCTAATAACAAGGGCAACCTAAACCTGTTGTATAAACTAGCCAAAAAAAATTTGCCCTGGCCTTTGGGTGCTTATAAAAATAGCCGTTCTTTTACCTCCATACAAAACCTGCAGTTTGTTATCAGTCAATTAGTTGAAAGGGATATTGAAACAGGTATTTATCAAATTGCGGATGATGAGTCTTTATCTACTAATGAGCTGATTGAATTAATGGCTTATTCGTTAAACAAGAAAGCACGTGTTTGGAATATATCCCCACGTGCAATTGAATTACTGGCTAAAACTGGCGACTTGCTTAAGCTTCCTTTAAACAGTGAAAGACTAAAAAAACTAACTGAATCATACGTAGTTTCCAATAAAAAATTGAAACAAGCACTTAATATTGAAAAAATGCCATTTACCGCAGGAGAGGGAATGAAGAAAACTTTCGCTTCTTTTTTATAACTTTTTTTCTTTTTTAATTTTAAGAAAAGAGCATATTATATAATTTGTATTTAATTCTAGTGGTAATTGAAAAAGGTCTGGTAAATTGTTGTATGATTGATCTATCTATCTTAATATCAGGCGAAAAATGAAAATTGATTTCTTCCCCTTTATCCAGTTTTGTTTTGTAAGGGTTGTACTTCATATTGGTATTCGTTGCATCTGTAGTAAATCCAATATTTACAACTTTTGAAATAGCTGGATGAATGGAAAATAGATTTTTTTTATATTGGTTGTAGCAAAACCTTATAGCCCAGGAATTTATTTTGCCTCTCATTTGTCTGTTTAGCATTAACGATAAATCTGAGCCCATTTTATTGAAATTTGCTGTGGATAAACTGTCGGTTAAAAATTCTTCATAGTTGTTGCAAGTCCAATCTATCAGCTTCCATTTATCTTCCCAGGTAGCCCAACCCCAACTGGATGCTCTGTGTGTAAAATAAACATCATTGGGCAATAATCCGGTAATGTTGGGGCTATAACCCGAAATAGAAAGTACCAGAGAATTGTCCTTATAATAATCAAGGCCCTTGTTCATAAATATCAAAAAATTTCTGCTAACAATTAAATCATCTTCCAGCACAATGGCTTTTTTATAAATTGATATTACCTCATTTACTCCACTAATTATTGAAGTGGCCAACCCTTTATTAAAAGGCGATTCATGTATAGTAACAGATTTAAAACCAGTAATGGTTTTTAAAAAATATCGTACTTCAATTATTTTAGCTTCATCACAAGCATCTTTACTGCCATCAGAATAAATAATCAGGTCGCTGTTTTTTGCAAGAAAATTTGAAGACAATGCTTCAATATTTTTCTTTAATGATTCTATTCTTTTATAAGTAAACAGTACTATTGGGGCTAATAAATTCATCGTTGCATTTAAATAATATTGGTTTGATTATATACAAATGTAAATAAACAAACTTAGAGAATCAACTAATTAGCCAATGTAGCATATCTGCTTTTGGGGCTAGTAATTATTCTACATTTAAAATTACATTTTTTATCAATATTTATTTCTATGCTAATTTTTAGCCGCTGGTATTTTAATTGTACTGACATTAAAAGTTATAATAAACACATTTTTATTCATTGTATTGTTAAAGGGAACTTATAAATAAAATGAGCGTTGGTAAATTTATTTTTTAAAGTGCTTACTACAATTATAGCTGTTCAATTGCAATACATTCACCTGTCTAAATAATTCTCAACTAAATCGCCGGTAAATATGTTTTTTAACTTACGGCGTAAGTTGGTGAGCTATTCTTTAAAAGGGTTCTGTTTTTAAATTGCAATATACTTTATTACAATGGTTACTATTGGTTGGTTTGTAGTGGCAAAAAATCAATTTGTAGGTTTTGTTTTGTAACTTTATCTATTTGTTTATTATTATCTACTAATGTTGTTTTTGTCGCTTCTTAATTTGCTTCTAAGCAATTTAAATCGCTTCAATAAGCAATATTCAATTAGTGCTATCAATACATTATTATATCATTCAGGATTAAAAATACATTTCTACTGGTTGTTATAATGCGTACATATAGCAACGGAAATCTAATAGTATAACCAAACTTTCTGCAGCAAACAATGTATTATATACTTGTATTAGGCTCATTTTTTTTTCTCATAAATTGTTATTTTAAAATAGCAGCGTACTATAATATTATTGATAAGCCCAATAGCCGTAGTTCGCACACAGCGCTTACCATCCGTGGGGGAGGTATCATCTTTATTTTTGGAGCGCTGGCTTTCTTTGTTACTTCCGGTTTTCAATTTCCCTGGTTTATGCTTGGACTGGTTTTGATAAGTATGGTTAGTTTTATTGATGATATAAAAACAGTTTCAAGACGCAGCAGACTAATTGTACAATTAACTGCAGTACTGTTGCTTTTTTATCAACTTAACTTACTTTCTTTTCCCTGGTGGACGTGGATCATTGCAGTAATAGTAATCATTGGAATTATAAATGCCTATAATTTTATGGATGGTATTAATGGAATAACCGGTGGCTATAGTTTAGCCGTTTTAGCAGGTTTGTGGATGGCGAATAATTACCGGTTTGCGTTTATAAACAATCAATTGATTTACTTTACCGGTATGGCATTGTTGGTTTTTAATGTATATAATTTCAGGCGAAGAGCCAGGTGTTTTGCAGGTGATGTGGGATCTGTTTCCATAGCCTTTATATTGCTTTTTTTGCTGGGTAAACTGATATTGGGTTCGGGTAATATTGTCTATCTTTTTTTCTTAACCCTTTATGGTGTTGACAGTGTATTAACAATTATTCATAGAATTTATTTAAAAGAAAATATTTTTGAACCTCACCGTAAACATTTTTACCAGGTACTTGCCAATGAGGCCGCAATTCCACATACTCAAATTTCAATCGGATTTACTATTGTACAAATGTTCCTTAATTTTATGATTGTATTGATGGTTGGTTCTTTATCTGTAATCAAACAGCTACTAGTTATTTTTTTGATGCTGGTGGTATTAACAATAGTGTATGTAGCAGTTAAAAAAAAGTATTTTAATTTTTTTTCTAAAGCACCGCTCTCAACGGATATTGTATAAATAAATTATTATTAATAGCAAAACAATACCGCTTAGTTAAGGTGGTTGGTGAGGCCACCAAACATGGAAGGTAGCCTTGGCAGGTGTCCTCACCCGCCACTCCACTTTCTTAACTAAGCAGTATTTAAAACTTTACCACTAAACATTTTAAATTAAAAATGAATTTACATCCAACAAAAAAATCAGTATTTATTAAATGGCCTGTCTATTTAATTCTCCTGTTATCTTCTTCCTTTAATTTAATGGCTCAGTCAGATGATATAACGCTTGGTAGTAAAGAATACAGCCTGCTAGACCGGTTGGATATTCTTTTAAAAAATGACTCTATACTTGGGTTTAGTACGGTTAAACCTTTTAATCGGGCTGTATATACACAACGTATAGAATACATAGATTCTTTAGACAAGGCTGGGAAATTGCCATTTAATTTTTCGAAAGTAGATCGCAGTAATATGTATAGGTTTTTAATGGACAATGCGGAGTGGACAAAAAATAAGCAGGATTCATTTGCATCCAGAAAGCCGGTGTTTAATAGATTTTATAAAACGCCGGGTCACTTTTTTTCTGTTAGAGATAAGCTACTTTCTATGGAAATTGATCCTGTGCTGAATCTGCAATATGGTAATGCAAATGATGGTACAGGAAATATGTATACCAACACAAGAGGTATTTTAATCAGGGGAAGCATTGATAAAAAAATTGGCTTTTATACCTATTTGTCGGATAACCAGGAAAAGAATCCGCTATATGTAAGAGATTTTGTTGCCACACAGAATGCCGTGCCGGGCGTAGGGTTTTACAAGCCTTACGGTAAAGATGGCAAAGCGTTTGATTATTTTGATTTTAGAGGAGGTATTTCTTTTAATGTGGCCAAGTACATTCATGTACAATATGCATACGATAAACTATTTATTGGCAATGGATACAGGAGTTTGTTTGTGAGTGATTTTAGCAATGATTATTTATTTCTAAGGTTAAATACCCGTTTGTGGAAGTTGAAGTACGAAATGATTATTGCCGAAACCATGCAATCGGTTCCGCAAATAGAACGGCAGGCAAAGCGAAAAAATTATATGGCCATTCATCATTTAAGTATTCAGGCTACCAAATGGCTCAACGTTGGGTTGTACGAAAACATTATGGAAGATGGCGCAAACGGCTTGCAGCTTAGTTACCTGAATCCGTTAATTTTTTATCGTGCAACAGAATCCAATTTAGGTATTGCAGGTAAAGCAAGTATTGGATTGGATTTTAAAGCAACTATTGCCCGCAATGTGCAATTGTATTCGCAAGTGTTTATCAATGAATTTCATATTCACGAAATTCTTCACTATGGCGATGGATCGTTTGCTAATAAACAAGCCTTGCAGGCAGGCGGTAAATATATAAACGCCTTCAATGTAAAAAACCTGGATCTGCAAATGGAATATAATTTAATTCGCCCTTTTACCTATACTAATTTTGATAGCGTAACCAATAATACTCATTACAATCAACCATTGGCGCATCCGTTGGGAGCAAGTGTAAAGGAGTTGATTTTTATTGCCCGTTATCAACCACTGCCAAGGTTATATTTAACTGGAAAAATAATTAATTTTAAACAAGGACTAGATTCTGCTGGTGTAAATATGGGGGGGGATATTTTTAGAAGTTATAATTCAAGGAGCAGGAATTTTGGTTATTTTATTGGAACAGGTATTCCGGTAAAGAGTACAACCGCTTCGCTGAATATTTCGTATGAGATTTTTGAAAATGCTTTTTTAGATTTTAATACAACGCACAGATCATACAATGTATTGGGTCAGCAAAATTCCAGCGTGTTATTTTACAGTGTTGGATTTCGTTTAAATATTCAAAGAAGAGAATTTAATTTTTAAGTGTCTATTTATATTGGACAGTAGCTTAGTAAATATTTTCGTTGGTGTAAATTATTCAACATGGTACCGGGTTTTAATAAATTTTTTAGGATTTAAAATTGACCAGCACATCGACAATACGGATCGTTTTTTATCACCTGCATCCAACGTAGAATTAAACAGGTATTGAAGTGTATATATTTTAAATTTAATTCCTGGAAATGCTTTCATTACAAAAGCAAAATAACTAACTGCCTCCCATAAGGAATCGTATTCTGCCTCACTATCTTTTTTTATTCTTTTAAAACAATGACTTACCATAAAGCTGTTAGCTTTACCAATGTTGGGTAAAGTGTTATTTGCAGGGTAAATTACATGGAGCAAACCATTGCAAACGGCTACCAATTTTTTTGCGCTTACGAGTTGGACAAGTGCTACAAATTTTTCCTCATTGTAAAGTTTCCATTTCGCAATTTCATGCACATCTACCAGCCATTTCAAGCGCCTCCAGGTATGTAAACTGCCATGAATTAGCAGGTACAATAAATCCATTTCCGCATTTAGCACGTTGAATTTTCTTCCTGCAAATTCTACCTCCATTAAATTAGCATGCACAAGGGTTTCCATAATAGCAGGTTTTACTGGTAGAAAATGAAAAAGCTTCCAGTGTAATTCTATGTATAATTTTTTTTGAGGATGAACAAGGTGAAACTGGTTCCTTAGTTTTTGTTTAAACTGTTGAAGGTTATTATCAGTTGGCCACTCATAAAATTGTGGTTTAAAACCAAGGTCTTTTAATAGGACAATTGCTTTCTCTAATGAATTAAATTCAATCAGCAGGTCAAAATCTTTTGATCTGCGGCAAGCGGCATCTCCATAAATTCGTAATGATAGTAATGGGCCTTTTAATGGTATAAAGCTTATCTGCCCAGTTGTAAGTATATCTGTAATTAAAAGAAATTCACGAACCTGCTCCATCAATTCCATCTTTTCAGGCAGCAACAGATTACTGCTTTTTTCTCCCAAAAAATCATCAATTTGCTGATGACTTAGGCGGTGATGGTTGTAAAGCAACTCACGGTTTATTTGCAATAGATTGGGCAGATTCAATAAGTAAGTTTTAAAAATTAATTGGTGGTATTATTTGCTAATACACTGCATCTATTTGTCTTAACACAGCTGATTGTGAGATTACAAAATTTCCAGCTTCTGATAGAGATATCACAATTTATTCTTTTAAATTTTTATCACTTTGTCAAAAAAAGAAAGAATGGAAGAGCGGTGTGTAACACATATAATTGTCACCGTGTTTTTTAATGCACTAATTAGTTCCATGATCTGTTTTTCGTTTTCAGGGTCTAAAGATGACGTGGCTTCATCCAATAACAACAAGCGAGGTTTACGTAACAGTACTCTTGCAAGTGCAAGTCTTTGGCACTCACCCCCAGAAAAATTGAACTTGTAATTCACTATGTATTCATCCAATTCATTTTTAAATCTTTTTACAAGATGAACGGCATTTACTTTTTCCAACACATTAAAAATTTCTTCGTCTGTAATAAGCTGCGAACTATCCCAAATTAAATTTTCTCTAAATGTACCATCAATAAAAAAAGAATCCTGTGGAAGATACCCGATACTATTCTTCCAATAAGGGAGCATATAATTTTCAATAAGTTTACCATCAATCAAAATTTTGCCTGAGTCTGGTTTTTGAAGACCGGCTATCAAATCCATAAGTGTAGTTTTACCCTGCCCCGAAACGCCTATTATGCCCGTTATTTTTTTTGCAGGAATCGTATCCGTTAAATGATTAAATAATTGCTTTCCTCCGGGGTAAGCAAATTGTACCTGCTCCAGTTTTATTTCTTTATTAAGTTCAATTGTATGGAGATTTACCGGTTGATAAAAAATAGGATCAGCAAAAGCAGCATCTAATTGCATAACGAGCTTTACGGATGCCACGTTAGAAAGAATCATGCTGATATCAGTGTTGATGCTAACAAAATAAGGGAAAATGCGTGCAAATAATAATATCAATGTAAATAGAGACGTCAATGGAACATGATCAATCCTGTAACCTGTATATACCACCAACACAAGTATTATTATACCTGCGACACTATACAATAAGCGGGGTAGCGATTGATTTTTCTGTATCCGCAATGCAATATTCAGGAGGGAAGTATTGGCTTCATTGAATTTTTTATAGTAAAAAGCTTCCGAGCTATGTACTTTCGCAATCTTTACCGTTTGCCAAAAATCATCTATATATTTAAGTAAATGCGTGTAGGAATTTACTGCGCCGGAGCCAAGGTGAAATGCTTTAAATAAAAATTTTCTTAATAAAATAAATAGCAGTAATGCTGCAATAAGTATGATTAGTGTAAACTTTACAGATACCACCATCGCATAGGAAATGTATACAAGTGTTAGTAGTATGGAAGTGAGTAAGCGGAGGTAATAAAAGAGGTAACTGGCCAAATTGGGAATTTCTTTTGTAATTACCTGTAGGTGATTTGTCTTACTTTTTTTGTTAAGTAACGGCCATTCAGCCAAAATGATTTTACGAAATAACCTGCTTCTTATTTCATAAATAAATGACTGCTGGTAGTTGGCATCTAATAGCGCTTTACAATATTGTAACAAAGCAGTAAAAGTTAGTAAAACAACAAAAACCAACAGTATAGGTTCAATGTTTAAATTTATACCAAATTTGGCAGCTAATTGTTGTAAAAATACTGTTTGTCCATCTTGAGACACCGTCATATCCCGATTTAGCAACTGTAGCAATGGAATGAGAATGACTAAAGAAAAGCCTGTATTTACCCCCATAAAAAGGGTAAGAAAGAATATTAAATATAATTTTCTCTGCCGGTGATTAATCAAGAGCCTGAAAGTGCTGAGTATAAAATTGAATTGGCTTAATTTAAACATCAGGTTTTAGTGGCGAGTGTAATGGAAGAGGGTGTATGAATGTAAGTATATTGAATTTTTTATATTATGTAGAAATAATTTAATTATGTCAAAATAAATAACGTGAAATTTCCTTAAAATTATCGCAACTACTTCCTCCAATTATAATTTCGGAAGAAACAGATAACCATGCATGTGCATTTAAGCCTACCCCTTTAGATGATTTTTTGTTGATGCCAAAATGCAGGCAATGGGGTATTGATCGCTTGGAAAGCATGCTGTGTGCAGCAAGTACTTTTACCAAGCAGGTTGAAGAGAAAGGAGTTCGGGTTGAAAGTCCATTAATTGTATTTGCTATAAGTTTACTATTTTTTATTTTACCTTCTGTAGGAGTGATGCTGGTATTGTTGGGATTCGCTGGCAAATATTTTCGGGAATGAAAAAAACTCACTTTTATACGTGCTAACAAAAGTTGTAAAAAAGCTTCCGGAACAAGCGTAAATTCTTGAAATGTTACTGTACGCACTGGAAAAAAGTGGTGCATATAGTGTTAATCAATTTTAAATATTAATTTTCTGGAGGCCATTTCATTTATAAAAGATTGTACATCTTGTATACAAGTTTCTTTATCAATTTCATATTCTTGCATAAGCAATTCAACCAATTCATTTATAGAGGCTGGTTGTTTTGATAGTAAATCCCATATGTGACTTCCAATTGGGTCTATCCCAAAATAAGCATCTGCTTCAACACTCATTAAAATAATTTCTTCCTCTATTTTACTGGAGAGCACTTCTTTTGAAACTTGCCACTTTGAATGCATTGTGCAATTAGTGTTATTTTATATGTATAATTTGGGAAATTGGTTGATTATTGATTTTCTAAAAAGGGAAGCTTTTAATAATCAAACTTATCTTACTTGTATGGGAGTGTAAATAACAGTTTCTGCATTAAAACTATGTAAGAAAATATTTTTTAACGCCTACTTAAATAAGTAATTTATAATAGACTTTTCAATGAGGGTATTTAAAATATGTACTTATCTTATTAAGATTGATGTATATTAAATTAACTCAGGAAATAAATTATGAATGTTGACTTGGGGCTGAGCCTCCATCAGTACCCGCACCTCTTGATGATAGAGTTTGTTTTATTTTTAGTACACTGATAATTAATGGCTTATTCCATTTTTTTTTTACTTGTATTTTCATAAAGATTTGTTTTAATTAAATGCCAATTTACAAACGTTATCCATATACTAGTACTAAGCAAGCACCAATAATAATCTTCAAATTTAAGAGAAGATTTTGATCTAACAATATTTTCTATTTGAATATTTATTTTATTTTTATTTATTTTATTTCCTATTAGCTTATTTAGTCTTTCTATATGCAATAATGGTTTAATTGCCGGAATATTTTTTTTTACTAAGTCATGATATCCAGGTGAATAAGGATTTTTATTTTTTCTAGTCCTTATTTTTTCTGGCAGTATTCCTACCATTGCTTTTCTAATTATTCCTCTTTTTAGCCCATCTGCATAAAAATGCTCTACCGGAATCTGAAGCAACAATTCTATAACTCTTCGGTCAAGTAAAGGGTAAGTCATTTCTAATTGGTGATTGGAGGACCCACAATCCCCATCTTCTTCAAAAGCCTCCCAAGGCGAGGGCCAAATATTGTTAGTAATACTATATTGCTCTTTAAGACAGTTTTTATAATATTTAGTAAATCTTTTTTTGAGGCTTTTTTTATCTTTTTTATCTAAAATTAAAGGCAAATTATTAATACTCCAGGGAGTTTTACGCCCTTTTAACTTATAGGCTATTTTGATGAGAAACATTGGCAAAATCGGCATTACAATATTATATTTTAAAAAGGTTAACCAACCTTGTCCTGATTTTTTTTGGATGCTTCCGCTTAATTTAAAAAAAGTAGCGAGTTTGCCGGTTAGTAATAAACGGGGTAAAGGAGCGATGGTGCTGTTAGAGGCAGTCATATCTCCCAAGTATCCAGACAAAACTCTCCGAACAGATTTTGATTTAAATTGCTGATAAATAGCTTCATCTACATAATAAAAATTATTAACAGGGGCATAATGCCGGTTAAAAACTTCTTCCATATTTACCAGAAATTTAAAATCGGTATTGTAAACAAATGTTGCATCAATATTTGTTTCTTGTTGCAATACTGTTTCAATATACTCCATTTCATCTTTTATATCTGGCGCTTTATATTCGGGATGTAATACTGAAGAAGCAGTTATTATTCGTTTATCTTCTTCAGCCATTTTTTTTGCTGCCAAACACGCAATGGAACTTGAATCTAATCCCCCACTTAATGGTACGCCTACCATACCAATTACCCTTGTATAATCTAAAATAACTTTTTGTAAAATTTCCTTTAAAGCTGCAGCACTCTGTTCGGCAGTTTTAAATTGAGAATTTTTTTTGTATACCGGTTTCCAATATTGATCAATAATTAATCCTGATCTGTTACATGTTAAAGTACTGGCGGCATTTAACCGAACTATATTTTTCCAGGTAGTTGTAGTTGGCCTATCCCAAATACCAATAGCCCGATCTCTCAGATAAAATTGGTCAACTTCAGTTTTTACAAATGGAAGTTTAACTATTGATTTTAACTCGGTTGAAAATACAAAGCGGTTGTCCTGAAAATAATATAAGAATGGTTTAACACCCATCTGGTCCCGTGCACAAAAAAGTTCATTATGTTGCTTGTCCCAAATAGCAAAAGAAAAATCACCATAAATATCTTTTACAAATGCTTTACCCCATTTGCGGTAACTCCATAACAATAACATCGGGTCTGTAGTTTTTTCCCTTTTTTCGGCAATAATATTTAAGCGCTCCATTAGTGCATCCCGTTCATCTAACCTTGCATTGGCAGTAATCACAAAATCATCTTCTTCAAAAGGAGATTGGTCATAAACTGATTCTGGAGTTATTTGCAATAACATATGTCCCAATAGAAGTGAGTTTTCAATAAAAATCCCCTGACCATCTGGTCCCCGGTGGCTTAAATCTTCCTGTATCGATTTTATCCATGCGGTATCAATAGACCTTCCATTCAGGTCAAATATTCCAAAAATTGCACTCATTTTTTCAACAAATAATTTTTTATAATTTGGATTTCAAAATTATAGCAGTTGCTAACTCAATATCGTTTGGTTAAAGTGGTTGGTGTCTCACCAACCACGGAAGGTAGCCGTGGCGGGTGTCTTCACCCGCCACTCCAGTTTCTTAACTAAGCATCATTGGTTGCTAATTTCCTAATTATTTTTCTGTATAAATTCTTTCAGGATACTGCAAAAATCTTCAATTTGAATGTTCTTTGGCCGATATACTTTTGTAATTTTTACTTGATTGCTGATGGCAGTTATTTGTTTAAAATAATATCCTTCGGATGCTGCCATCCCAAGCATATATTCTTTACGGTATATTTCTTTACGCAAGGCTACATATTTATTTATACCAACAACCGCTTGAAATAATACGTTCTTCTGTTCATGTATTTCAAGCAAAAAAATTTGATGTAAAGTGTGTAAATTTCCTTTATCCGATTGCATTGGAAAATAATATTTTGGTGTTTCGGGGCCAATTTTATACAAACCATTTTTATTTTTTTTCAATTGTACCAAACTGTCATCCCAAAGTTTTATCCTGTCAGATATGGCCCAAATTTGCGGTTTATTATTTGTAAAAACTATGGGGGTTACATCATCCGTTAAAAAGTCAGCACCTTTAAAACTGAAAGCCGCAGTTGTGGATGATTTTCCTGCACCGGATTCACCACAAACCATTATGCCACAATCATTATAATGAAAACAACTTCCATGAAAAGGAAGGATAAGGCGTTGGTGTAAAATTGCACCATATATTGAACCATTAAGATACAATTCAAGCGAATGTAAGTTATAATTTTTATAAGGTGTTACTTCAATATACGTGCCGTTACTGGCATAATAATAAGCGACGCCTTCCACATTTAAAGAAAATTCTTGCTGGTTTATCTGACTATAATTATCAGTATAAAGGGGTAAGGTAACCGTGGTTTTTTCTGTAGTAATTTTTATTACAACATCATTTATCGGAAAACGAAAAGGCATGTTATTGTTGAGATCAAAAGATTTTATCATACTAAATGAAACAATTTTAAATAAAATTAGAATCAGTAAATTTTTAGGTTTCTTGTTGGCTTAACTGTTTATTTTAATGGTTAAGATTATTGGTATTATCTGCCGATTTTAGTATAAGTACACAGCTTCGCATCCTCAGCCACAAGACTAATTTGGTTTATAAAGTATGCAGTAGCGATTCAATAAAATAAAAATGACGGGAATAATAGGTAATTTTTTGAATCTTCTTCCTTGTCATTATGGATTGTAAAACTAATTCAAAACCAATAGAAGTCAATTAATATACTAATCATTAATTTATCGATATTATTCTTTTTTAATTGTGTATAGAAAATCATTTAGATTACAAAATGTTAACTATAAGGTATTGAACTTTAAATTGATTTGTTAAATAATAAAACTGTTTAAATTTATATTTTTAACGGATTAAAACTAATTCACTCCGGTACAACAAAAGTTATATTAATTTGCTTAATATATTAGTTTGGATTCATTTTTGCAATATAATTGCGATTTAAAAACGATATTTTAAAAAGTGAGCTTCTTAACTATTTCTGAGTTTTTAATATATAATTTATAAGAGTCATAATTTGAAATTATTAACAATAAGGAAATATTTTTTTTTTGTTAACTTTAAGACAATTCTAGTTAAGTTTAATATTGTATCTTTAAATTATATCCTTACTTAAGTACCCCAACTAAATTTAACAGAATGTTTAATCAATTACATAAAAATTTTGCCCCCCGTTGGATTATTTTTTGTTGTGACATTGTATTAATTTCTTTTTCTTTTATTTTCTCTTTTTTTCTTTTTAATCATGTGTTAATCAATTTTCACCAACTGGGTTATTTCTACCCAATATTATTTACAAATCTCCTAATTAGTATTATATGTATTGCTGTATTTAGCATTTACAAAGGAATAATCAGGTATTCAGAGATAAGAGACATTGTACGTATAATAAAATTTGCATTTCTGCAATTTTCTATATGGATGCTTGTTTCTTTTATAGATAACAATAAGATTGTTTCTTCTAATATTTCAATAGGATTATTGGTAGTTAATTTATTTACTGTAATTTCTATATTAGTAGCTTTCAGGTTGTTGGTAAAAGAAATTTATTTCATGGCACAATCAAAGCCAAACCCTGCACATAGAACGCTAATTTTTGGGGCGGGTATGATGGGACAGATTACCAGAACAGTATTGGAACAGGATGCTAAAATAAATACAACTATTGTTGGGTATATTGATGATAGTCATTCCAAAGTAGGGAAAAAATTAGATGGGTTACCTATTTACAACGCCGAAGGAGAACAATTAACTAAATTGTTTAAGGAAAAAGGAATTACTCAATTATATATTGCTATTGATAGATTAACTGTAGATAGAAAAATAGCTATTACAGATTTATGTGCACCCTTCAAAATAAAAGTAAATGTTGTTCCACATGCCAATCAGTGGTCTGGTGGGTTGTTTCAAAAAAAGCAGGTGAAGGAAATGAACATTGAGGAACTTTTAGAGCGGGATGAGATTATTTTACCCAATGATTTTTCTAATGTTAATTATGAAAATGCTACTATATTGGTTACAGGCGCTGCTGGATCTATCGGAAGTGAAATTTGTAGGCAGCTAATAAGGCATAAAATTAAAAAACTCATTATGCTCGATCAGGCTGAATCTGGATTATTTGATCTTGAATTTGAACTGAAGCAAAGAGGAATGCAAAATGCCATGCAGGTAGAGGTGGCCTCTGTAAGAGATTATTTGCGCATAAAGAAAATGTTTACAATTCATCAGCCAGAAATTGTATTTCACGTTGCTGCGTATAAACATGTGCCCCTAATGGAGTACTTCTCTAGCGAAGCTGTATTGACCAATATTTTTGGAACAAAGACAATTGCAGACTTATCAATGTTGCACAACGCTAAAAAGTTTGTATTGGTGTCCACAGATAAAGCAGTTAACCCAACGAACGTTATGGGAGCAACTAAACGAGTTTCAGAAATTTATATACAGTCATTAAATGATAGGATTGAATCCAATACGGAATTTATAACAACCCGTTTTGGAAACGTGCTTGGCTCTGCCGGCTCTGTGGTAGCAACTTTTAAAAAGCAAATTGCAGATGGAGGCCCAATTACTTTAACCCATCCGGAAATTACCCGCTATTTTATGACCATTCCTGAGGCTGCCAAACTGGTTTTAGAGGCTGGAAAAATAGGTAAATCTAGTGACATCCTTCTTTTTGATATGGGCAAACCGGTAAAGATATTGGATCTTGCAACACGTATGATTCAGTTAGCTGGTTTGGTGCCAGGTCAGGATATTGTGATTCAGTATACACAACTTCGCCCGGGCGAAAAAATGTACGAAGAGTTGTTTAAAGATTCTGAAGAGTTTGCACCTACAAGCCACCCTAAAATATTAAGAGCTAAAAAGTGTACGGATACAAATCCTAATTTTTATTTATTGTTAAGCAAACTTGAAGCAGCCGCAGTTGCACACAATAGTGAGTTGATTGCTCCTATACTTAGTAAAATACTTCCTGAATTTAACCATTCTCCCAATAAAAATAAAAAATCAACAACTGTTGATAAAATTCAACAATTTCCGTTAAGTACAAATTGAATTTTTTTTTAATTGTAGTAGTGTAATAATGGCGAGTAATAATTTATCTCCGTAATGAAATAGCTGCCCACAAACCTTCTGTTATTTAAAAAAAATTTAAAGATAATATTTTTCAGCACAATTAAATTTTATGTTTAAAACGCAGTTGGTAAGATATTATTCAATGTAGCTAAGTCAATACTTTCCCTCAACCTTGCAAACAATTAAAGTGCGGTAAGAAGAGCAAAAATATACTTACCTAAACTACATTTATATATTATCCTAAAATAGGGATCCATATTTTTTTTACAAATTAATCTGATAAAATGGAATACAAAAACCATACAATCATATTTTATTTGAAATGATATGAAGCATTAAAGATTTATTCTTCTTTCAATTTTTTTATTCCAAGCAATTTTATATAAAATTCTCCGTCAAGTAATTCTGAATTGTAGAAAAATAACTAAAGCAGTGCTGAAAGATGCTTAATGCAAGGGACTGTTTTTTTCTATTTCAGCCAATATTTATATTTTAACCAAACTGCACTTTATGAGGTATAAATACTATCCGGTAAGAAATCTTACTCCTTTCTACCATTATAGTCGATTGTAATTTAAATATCCTGAAAAGCAACTTTTATTCACAATGTTTTCATATCAGGTTATTTGGTATTTGCACAGGCAACTTTTATGTACCAACCAGTTAATTTAATAAAAAACGGTACTGTTTCATTGGTTGTAAACAATGCAGCATTTAAAAATGATGGTTTTTTCAGGTAAGATAATATTATGGTACAATTTAGTTGAATCAAGGATACGCTTACCTCCTATGTTTCGGGTTTAAGTAGTACAATGTTTAATAATTTTACTATTAATAAAATATCGAGTGGTACGGCAATAAAATTCACTGTTGGGGTAGTGAATACTTTGTGTGTATATGGTGGTAATTTATATGTCGATACTAATCTTACGTTATTACCAGATGCCAATTTAATAGCAAGGGTTGATATGGTAACGGTGGGTTATAACATATTGGGAAAACAAAAGTTGATCGTTATATCCTTTCCAGGAGAGCCCGGAGATTGCTGACTGGACCTGTACTCGGCAACTTCTATTTTAGGTAGCTGGCAAAATGTGGGGGGTATATTGCCGGCAAAGGCAGATTAATTACTTGGCTTGGAGCATCAGGTAGTGTTAGAAATGGGTTGGATATAACTCCCAGTAATAATACTTCCCTCAAGAAATGGGATTTTACCAATCAAGTATTTACAAATGTATCAAATACAAAATTGCCGCTATCTGAAGGAAATATTGGAAGTGCAAATAATACTGGCTATTTTATTTTTGTAAAAGGTGATCGGGACATTAACAATTATAACATCTCCAACAGCAATACCACTACATTAACAAGCCTTGGTAATTTATAAACTGGTACAAATTTATAAACGCCAGAAAACGGTGCTGCGGAATATGATTGCACTAACTGTTTTGCTGCGGCTGGTGGCATTAGATATACTTTAGCAAAAACACTTAATAACACCAGCATATGGGACTGCCTCAATACACTTGCAGATGGTTCTAGTACTACTGCCATTATAGTTACAGGAGTAGTAGATGGAGATGTGGTGACTCTACGGATGCCTTCCGCAGCAACAACAATTGCAAATAGAGCAGATATTCTGCATACGTTTCTGCGGCTAGCACTGTTAAAATAAAGATATACAATGCCTCGCTTAGTATGCCATTTAATTCCTCTTCGTGAACACATAGAGTGGAAGTTATTAAATTTTAATAATTCTTGAGTTATTGGGGAAAATTTTATTAGTTATAACTAAAGAATACACTGTAAAATAAAAGCCGATCAATCATTATTTATAATGATTGATCGGCTTTTATAAATTAATAAATCGATATTGCGATAAGCAGATAAAACAATAAATAAAATAAGTTTATAGCAGCAGAGCTTTCCAACATGAAGCAGAAAAGAAAAAGCTATTAAAACTACAGATTAAAAAAGCAATAATTATTGCGCATCTTCAAAACTTTTAATCTTATTGTACAAAGTTTTTCGATCTATCTTCAGTAATTCGGCTGCCTTTGTTTTATTAAAATTTACATCTTTCAATACTTGCATAATGGCTTCATATTCGGCTTTTGAAGCAGTATCTTTCAAATCCATTAAAGCGGGTTTTACCACTTCTGTATTTATTACTACTTCCGAACCTTTTTGGCTAACAAAGCCTGTTATTTCTGCTGGTAAAGTAGTGGTAGAAATTTTACCTTCTTTACTTAGTAACACAGACCTGCGAATTACATTCCTGAATTCCCTTAAGTTTCCAGGCCACGAATAGTTTGTAAACATTTTCATTACTTCATCTTCAAACCCTTCCAAATTTTTATTTAATTCATTATTTGTTTTTTGCAGAAAAAAAATAGCAAAGGTTGGAATATCCTCTTTGCGGTTTCTTAATGGCGGTAAATCAATAGAGAACTCATTAAAACGGTGATACAAATCTTCTCTGAACTTACCATTTCTATAAGCATCCTGTAAGTTTTCATTGGTGGCTACAATAATTCTAACATTTACTTCAATTTCTTTAGTGCCCCCAATTCTTTTAAACTTTCGTTCCTGTATTACTCTTAATAAAGAAGCCTGAATTTCTGGTGAAAGATTGGCTACCTCATCTAAAAATAATGTGCCACCATTTGCTAATTCAAAATGCCCCTCCTTGTCATTTATTGCTCCTGTAAAAGCCCCTTTCATATGTCCGAATAATTCACTGCCAGCCAGTTCTTTAGAGAGGGTCCCGCAATCCATTGCAATAAAAGGATGGCTCTTTCTACTACTTAGTTCATGGATTGTTTTGGCAATAACTTCTTTACCTGTTCCGCTTTCGCCATTTAAAATAACACTGTAATTTGTAGGAGCTACAATTTCAATTTGATTATACAATGCTTTTGTAGCGGGCGCTTCGCCAACTAAAAATTCAGTATTAATAAAATGATTTTTTTTGTTGCTATGATTTACGGAAGTAGCAGTGTTGCTATAAGTTGTTGAAGTTTCGTAATTACCCTGCTGGTTTAAGGCTGCCTTTAAAACATTTAATACTTCATCTGGTATTAGTGGTTTAGTTATGTAGTCGTAGGCCCCTGCTTTTATAACATCAACGGCTGTTTTAATATCAGAGTAACCCGTTATAATTAATACAATAGTTTGTGGATTGTGTTGCTTTATTTCCAATAAAATATCTTTGCCATCTTTTTTATCCCCAAGCCTATAATCACATAGAACAATATCAAAACTACCAGCTTTAAATTTTTCTATTCCTTTATTGCCACTATGTGCAAAATCAGCGATGTAACCATTTTTGGTGAGAAATCTTGTTAATAATATGCACATGTCTGCATCATCGTCAATAATAAGTATGCTTTTGTTCATTTACTCAATGTTTATTCAAAGATAAAGATACAATAGCTAAACTTCTTTTTTTAAGGTTACTTCTTGTACAGGAATTTCTTCTATTTTTATCCACTCCGAGTAATCACTAGGCTGAATTTTGGTTCCATGCGTATTTGCAAACACTTTTGTAAATTCGGCTCCCAGATACAAAATAACTGAACTATAGTAAGCCCAAAGCATAATTATTATAATTGAACCTGCAGCACCGTAAATAGTTGCCATGTTACTGCGAACTAAATAATATCCAATTATAAATTTTCCAAGTGTAAAAAGTATGGCAGTTATAAGGGCACCAACAATTATATCTTTCCATTTTATTTTTGCATCCGGAAGTACTTTAAAAATTATTGCAAAAATCAATGTAGTAATTCCTAAAGAAACTAAATTATCTATCATTGGAATAAATATCTTACCAATGCCGGATAATAGATTATTTAATCGGTTACCAATTATAGCAACCAATGCATTCAATATAAGCGAAACAACAAGTACAAACCCTAAACTTATAATCAACGAAAAGGATAAAATACGATTCAATATTAATTTCCACCAAGCTTTAGCTGTTTTAATTTTTAATCCCCAAATTCTATTTAGGGAATCTTGTATCTCCCCAAAAATACCGGTTCCTCCAATAATTAAAACTACAATACTAAAAACCGATGCCAAAGGACTATTTTTCGTAAGATGGATATTTTTGATTGTTTCCTGAATTTGTAAAGCAGCCGGGCTGCCAATTACATTTTTTATTTCACCATACACCTGTCCTTCCACGGCATCCTGTCCAAATATTGCTCCGCAAATTGTAATCATAATAATTAACATAGGGGCTAAAGAAAATACTGTATAATAAGCAAGGGCGGCACTATATTTTATTACATTGTCATCAATAAACTCTGCAACTACCTGTTTTAATAACTTATAAAAAGAAATACTTTTTTTCTTCATTTTAAAAATACTTTAAATTTTAAATACACTTTGTTTATAATAGTATGCTAATAACCTTTGTATTCATTAACACTAAAAAATAATAAATAATTTTTAATTGCCATGTTATAAATTTAGGTTGTAATTACAAAACATATTTTTATTGAAATCGTTTAAATGATGTATAATTGTTCAGTGTATCGAAAAAGTATCTATTTGGCTTTGTAATTGTGATTATTATAATTCTAATTAAGAACTTAAATTTTTATACTCCATAATTATATCTATAAACACACTAATTTGAAAGTCCTTATTATTGATGATGAGATTGATATATGTTACCTTTTAAGTAGTATTTTAAAGCAAAATAATTGCCAAACTCAGTTTGTAAATAATCTTGCAGATGCTATAGAGGAATTAAAAAATTCTTCTCCGCTGATTGTTTTTTTAGATAACCATCTGCCTGATGGTTTGGGTATTGAATTCGTTGACCACATCAAAGAAAATTACCCTGCTATCAAAATAATTATGATAACAGCTTATGATACTATAATTGAAAGGCAACATGCAATTAGCAAAGGCGTAGATATTTTCCTTGGTAAACCTTTTACCAAGGAAAATATTAATACTGCAATGGAAAAGCTCATAAATTAGAACCATATTCCCCACCTGTAGATTTTCTTCTACGAATTATCCTTTTTAATTTTTTAGAAATAATTTTAAGAGGGTAATTATTTATATATTCAAAAAGAACCCGTTTTAAAATACACTTACTTTAAAATAACTGGCAAGGTTTTTATATATTTTATACAAATATTTAATACTTAAAAAATATATTTTATGGGAAACTTATTATACGTTATTGCGGTAATACTTGTCATTGCTTGGGCTATCGGATTTTTTGGCTTCCAGGCAGGAGGAATTATACATATACTTTTAGTTATTGCTATTATTGCTTTTTTATTAAAAGTAATAAAGCGCACTGCAGAATAGGTTTTAATACTCTTTTATCTAAGTGAACAAAAAAGAAAAGGCTGATTTTTGATTTAACTGTTATAAGGCATCATTTTTTTTATTTTAATAGAATAAAATTTATTAGGGTAAAAAATGACGGCTTAGTTTGTTATCATTGAAACAGCAAAAAAAATTATATTAAAAACAAATTAAAGAGGATAAGATTTCAAAGAGGATTTCAAAAATTATCCTTCAAAAAATCAAAGCGTATAATAAAAGTTGTACCAACACCTGGTTCACTTTCTACATAAATACTTCCCTTGTGATTTAGAATAATATTTTGGGTGTTGGCAAGTCCCAACCCATTACCGTTTTGCTTAGTGGTAAAATAAGGTTCAAATAATTTTCCTTGCGTTTCTTTATCCATACCAATCCCATTATCAATAATTTCTAATACGCATTTTCCTTTTTCTTCTCTGGTATTAATTGTAATAATACCCTTTTCTTTTTCTATAGCTTCTACTCCATTAACAATGATGTTTAACAATGCTATTATTACTTTTTCTTTGTCACAAAAAATGGTATGCATATTTTCAGAATATTTTTTTTTAACCTTAATTTGTTTTAAATCAATTCTGTCTTTTGCTAGTTTCAATGCATCATCTAACAGGTTATTTATTAAAAAAGGCTGGTTGTTTAATTCTGAAAAACGAGTTGCATTCAGCAATTCCGTAATTAATTGGTTTATTCGTTTGCTATTTCTGGTTACCATGTCAAAGAGTATCGAAAAATTTTCATCCATAATAGGTATTTCCGATTTTATCTGCCCCATTGCTAGGTCTATATTTGTTAATGGATTGCGTACTTCATGCGCAATATTTCGAGCAATTCTACCGGTTGCAGCAAATTTTTCAATCCGCCGCATTTGTATTAATTCTTTGTTTGCATTATCAAGTTGATTAATACGCAATTTCAGCTGTTCTTGAAATTCAATTACTTTTTTATCGGCTAATTTCCGTGCTTTATTTTCCATTGAATAAGTTATTAATCCGTAAAGAGCAAATACAAACGCAAGTACCAATGATGTAACAATAAAAGTAGTCATCGCATAGTATCGGCTATCAAGTACATTTGTTTTTTTTATGAGTAAATTTTTTTCGCCATTTTGCATAGATTGTATTAATGATCTGATTGAATCCATAACATACTTTCCTTGATAAGTGATGTTGATTTGGGTATCAGACATCATAAAATCATGGTCTCTAAAATATTGTAATCCATATTTCATCAAAGCATATTTTTTTTTAATAAGCCCTTTTAAATTGTCAATATCTTTTTGTTGTTTATAGGAAGTTGTATAGGCAGTTTTTAAAGAAAAAAATATGCTATCTGTAGTTTTTATTCCCGATTGGTAGGTATCTAAATATGTTTTATCCTTAATTAAAAAATACCCTCTTACTCCTGTTTCAGCATCTTTTAATCCTGATATAAGATTTTCCAAATACGAAATTATGGTGTTGGTACGGTTGATAGTTTTGGTTTGCTCTATCAACTGCTTGTTTGCATATAATGTTAGGATGAACGAAATAAGTAACAATAAAAATGCAGCTCCATATCCAACCCGGATGCGTTTATCTATTTTCAATTGTTTAATAACGTTTAGCATGGTAGAGGTTAATTATAAAATGTAGAAAATAGTACCCATTTGTATCTGTTTTTCTACAAATTAATTTTTTGTTTTAATATAAGCTAACTTAAATTAAGTGGTACATATTTTGAAAAAATGCTTTGCATGATAAAGTAAATGATATTATAACTTATTAAAATCAAATATATTATCCAAATACTCAAAAAGTTAACCAAAAAAATAAAAATTATGAAACCAAACATTGGCATATCTGATAAAAATTTGCAGAGTGTAGCAGGGCTTTTATCCTCAGCATTAGCTGATGAAGTACTACTTTATACTAAAACCCGAAAATTTCATTGGAATGTAAAAGGTGAAAGCTTTATGGAGATACATAAATTATTTGAAAGTCAGTATAATCAATTAGAAGAATCGATTGACGAAGTAGCAGAAAGAATTAGTAAACTTGGAAGTCCAGTGATAGGTACTATGAAAGAATTTTTAACACTCACCGCAATTAAAGAAGCTGTAGGTAAGTATCCGCAAAGAATAGATATGATAAAAGAACTACTTAATGATCATGAAACTATTATTAAGACATTAAGAAAAAATATTGATGAGTGTGATAAAAAATATGGCGATGTGGGAACAGCTGATTTTTTAACCGGTTTAATGGAGCAGCATGAAACCATTGCGTGGACGTTGCGCAGGTACTTGAATTGATTCAATAATTACCGTTAACCGTTGCGTATGGCTGATTTGTTTGAATAACTATTAATCAGTCTATGGAACCTAACAGCAGCATAAATTTTTAAATAACGCTATTACATTAAATTTTTTTGTAAAAAATATTACAAGTCTTTATTACTTCTTTAGTAATAAAAATGAATTGAACAACTACAAAAATAATTTGGCTAAAAATGTTTTTATTGTGAATTTTACTTAATTAATTTAATATGTTTTTAATTAACGTGGAGTTTTTGGGTTTGTAAAAAATTATTTATTTGTTGTTTTTATATTTTAAAATATTCTTTCACATTTTTTAAATTTAAAATTATGAGTTCTTCAAAAATTTTAACAGGTGTTCTAATAGGCGCCGCTGCAGGTGTAGTATTAGGAATTTTATTTGCTCCTGATAAAGGCGCAGACACAAGAAAAAAAATTAGTAAAAAAGGATCAGATTTAAAAGATTCATTAAAATCAAAAATTAATGATTTGATAGATGGTATTGCAGAGCAAATTGAAAATGCAAAAAACGAGACAGAAAATAAAATGGATGAAGGGATGGAAAAAGTAGCTTCCGCAAAAGCGCAGATAAAACATTCCTTATCTTAAATAAATTTTATCAGTTGTTATAGGCTAAAATTATAGTTATGGAAAATAAGCCAAATGCTATGGGATCCTTATTTAAAAGTGCAGGCGATTATTTTGAAACTAGGGTAGATTTATTGAAACTTAAAACGGTGGATAAATCCTCAGATATAATATCTTCCATTGTTTCCAGTTTGGTTATTTCACTTATCATAGCTTTTGCAATATTGATGTTAAATATTGGTATTTCTATTTGGATCGGAATTATTTTGGGTAAATCATGGTATGGCTTTTTAATTGTGGGGGGCTTTTATGCTTTATTGGCTGGGTTACTTTTTATTTTTAAATACAGATGGTTAAAAGGCCCGGTTAATGATTTTATTGTAAAAAAAATACTTAATTAATATTTATGGAAATAAATAATTCCGCTGAGTTGAAAGCAGCCATTAAGTTACTGGAACAACAAAAAATTATTGAGAAACAAATACTTACCCAGCAATTTCACGTTACATACGAAAGCTTGAAACCTATTAATATTTTAAAAAATTCTCTTAATAAAGTAATCAATTCTCCCGGAACTTCGGATAATTTAATTGACACCTCCATGAGTCTTGGAGCTGGGATATTATCAAAAAAATTATTGGTAGGTAAATCTGCAGGTATTATAAAAAAAATACTTGGCTTTGTTTTGGAATTTGGTGTAGCTGGATTAGTTTCTAAAAATGCTGATGTAATAAAATCTGGTAGTTTAAATTTCTTAAGAAAAATTTTTAAATCAAAAAAATAAAACCCTCAAATACAGTAACCTTTTTTGTAAAATTAGTACATACCCACCTTTTACTTTATTGATGCTATTTTAAAGTAGCAATCAAGTAAAAAATTTGTATGAGTATATGGTATCTTCTTCCAATATTGTTTTTATCTAGCAGTTATATTTCTGTTTGTATTGCATCAATATATAGCCTGGCAATTTTGTTTAGATCATTTGCTCAGTAATTATTTATCAAAATTCCTATTCCTATTATTTTAATAATAAGCTATTATTCAAACTACTATTATAATAAAATTTTGAATAAGCATACTAAGCAGCAAACATATTTCGTTTTTCGTTTAATTATAAGAAACCTTGTATACGGCAAAGACAAATATTTTATCTTCGTCTTCAATCATGTCAAAATTCTTAATTATAGGCCTTGGTAATATAGGTAACGAATATGCAAATACACGCCACAATATTGGGTTTGATGTAGTGAATGCTTTTGTAGAAAAACATGGGGGAACTTTAGAAGTTAAGAGGCTTGCCTATGTAGCAGAAGTAAAATGGAAGGGAAAGCAATTTGTTTGCATTTGCCCTACAACCTACATGAACCTTAGTGGAAGAGCCTTTAAATATTGGATGGATAAAGAGAAGATTTCTCTGGAAAATACATTGACAATAGTTGATGAACTAGCGCTGCCGTTGGATAAATTGCGATTGCGTCCAAGTGGTAGTGATGCTGGCCACAATGGATTAAAGGATATTCAAAATACGTTGGGTACAGATAAATATCCAAAACTTAGATTTGGTATTGGCAATAACTATCCAAAAGGTTTGCAAGCTGAATTTGTGTTGGGTAAATGGCTAAATAGTGAGTTGATTACAGTAAATTTAAAGATTCAAAAATGCACAGAAGTAATAGAAAGTTTTGCTGCAGTGGGTATTGATCAAACTATGAATGAGATAAATAAGCTATCGATAAAGGCATAAATAGTAGAAGCAGTTACATAATTGTTTTGTTTATTTGATTTGTTTATATTCGCTCTCTAAACCCGGCTTTCCTAATAATAAAAAACGATGAAGATAATTTGTGTAGGCCGAAATTACCCGGCACATGCCATGGAACTTGGTAACGATATACCAGAAGAACCGGTCATTTTTATGAAACCTAAAAGTGCGCTGTTGCAGAGCCACACGCCCTTTTACTATCCTGAATTTACCAACGAACTTAATTATGAGTGTGAACTGGTATTGCGTGTTTGCAAAAATGGTAAGTACATTCAGGAAAGGCATGCTGCCAATTATTATAATGGCATTACTGTTGGTATTGATTTTACTGCAAGAGATATTCAGATTGAACTAAAAGCCAAGGGGCTGCCATGGGAAAAAGCTAAGGCTTTTGATAATTCAGCAGCCATAGGAAAATTTATAGATGTAACACCCGCACTCAACAAAAAGAATATCAATTTTAGTTTTTATAAAAATAAAGAGCTGATGCAACAGGGTAATAGCAGCCAAATGATATTTAGCTTCGATTATATTGTATCACATATTTCTAATTATTTTTCTTTAAACATTGGCGATCTAATTTTTACAGGAACCCCTGCTGGTGTTGGAGAATGTGTTGTTGGCGATGATTTGGAAGCTTTTATTGAAAAAGAAATATTGCTTAAGCTTGAAATAAAATAATCCTTTTTACTACTCAATTTATTTAGTTTAATTTTTCAATATACCGCAATCGATAACATTGCCATGTTCGTTTTCTGATAATCTAAAAAGTAATGCAACTTTATCTTTGTTTGAAAATTTTCTCCCAAAGTCTTTCCTTTTTAATTAATAAATAAGTCAGGTGTACGTTTTTTGTATCCTTAAATTTTACTTTTCCTTTTGATTTGTCAATATTTTATCCAAAAATATTAATTCTATATTTTGATTAGTATTAGATTCCATGATTTTATTTTCGTTGAAAGACCAATCGATTTTATCAAATATAAAAATACTTACAATACCTATTGGTACCCGAAAAGTTGTAAAATAATTGTTTTGTACAAGTATTGGAAGGGCGAATAGCAGAGGGGGTTTTGTCATTTTTTATGCTCTTGCAGCGGTTTTAAAACATTAAATCTACCAGCAGTATTGCTAAGTGCAGGTCTTAAAAAGACCATATTATTCAATTGGGGTTAGGTTTTACATGATTGATATAATTATTTAAACAGGTAAGCATTTAGCATTTCATAAAAACGCCTATATTTGCACCCCTAAATGTCGGGGTAGCTCAGCTGGTTAGAGCATCGGATTCATAACCCGAAGGTCGGCAGTTCAAGTCTGCTTCCCGATACTATGCCCCTTTTTTAAGGGGCTTTTTTAATACAATTCATAGTTGTGCGATTATCATAACTTAACAATGGGCCAACCTGGTGATGCTGTTTAGAATTAAGTAAAATTGAAATTTTGCGAATTTGTGTTATTTTGCAATTAGCTAAAACGATCACAATGAAAATATTTAATTTAATTTTTTGTTTCCTTTTTATTGTATTTGCCGCATTACAATATAACGATCCCGATCCATACTTATGGGTGCCAATTTATATGTATACTGCTGTATTGTGCTGGTTAGCGGCTAAAAAGCACTATTATTTAAAGGCATATTTATTGGGTATAGCTGTATATGCGGTATATGCGGTGTTTAAAATTTTTGATGCAAACGGGTTAATTGATTGGATTCAGTTGCACCATGCAGCAAACATCGCAGAAACAATGAAAGCTGAGCAACCGTGGATTGAAGAATCCAGAGAATTTTTTGGATTAATAATTTTAATTGGAGTATTGCTATTAAATTATTTTGTAGCTAAAAAAAGAGTAAATATCCTTTTGTCGAAATGAAAATTGCCTTCAAAAAATGGCTATTTTATCTGCATATTTAAAAGTTGTAGCTCCTTTATTAATTACCTAATAGTAACCTGCTTTAATAGAATAGTGGATATTCTTTTTAGTTTAGCATATCAATTTTTAATCAGAATTTCTACAGAATGCGCTACTACTATTGCAATAGGATATTTTAAATCTGGTATTAATGTATGTAATTTTTCAATAAAATAACAGCAGGGTGCAAAAGAATAACATTAAAACCAAATAGTCATTTTTGATGAATAAATTAAGCTTTCTATTTTTATTGTTTGCATTGCCAGTGGCGTTGCTAGCGCAAAATAAAAATATTAATTACTTTATAAATGAAGGATTAAAAAACAATCCTAATATTATAGAGAATAATAATCTGCAGCAATTTTTTCAAATACAAAATGAAATCATAACTGCACAAAATAAAAAACCGCAGGTAAATTTTACTGCTGATTATTTATTTGCTCCCTTCTTTTTTAATAACGGCCGGATAATAAGTATTACGCCTAATCCATCAACAAAAGCTTATGGATATGATGCTGGTATAACCAATGGAGGTATGTATGCTGGCCAGATTAATGTAGCAATGCCTTTATTTAACAATGCGCTTATAAAACCTTTGTATGCGCAAAATAAAATACAAGGCGATCTATCTGCCTATAGTAAAAAGCAATTAGAGCAAGACCTTAAAAAGGCAATCATTGACCAATACATTATCACCTTTCAGTTTCAACAACAAACTACTTATTTACAAAAAATAATAGACCAGCTGGAAACAAGAAAGCCTTACATAACAGCGTTGGTAAAACAGGGCTTGCTGCAACAAAATGATTACCTCTTCTTAGATATTCAACAAACTACGAGTAGAAATGATTTACTGCAATTACAGTATGCCTACAGCAACGGTCTTGCTGTACTTAAAAATATTGCCGCCATCTCGGATAGTGCATCTTTTGGTTTGGAAGCTCCGCTGATTGCCTTGCAACCTGCTCCACAAGAATATTATTATGTTCAAAAATTTCGATTGGACAGTCTAAACCTGGTGGCTCAACAAAATGTATTTAATATAAAATATAAAACTCAGGTATCTGCATTCGGATCTTCAGGTATCAACGCTGTGGATATTGCTAATATGCCACACAATGTTGGCTTAAGTGCAGGACTGCATGTAAGTGTGCCCATTTATGATGGTAAACAAAAAAAGTTAAATGAGCGTCAAAATAACGTATTGCTGACTAACCTCCAGGTTTATAGAAATAATACTGCTTTATTACAGCAAAATAATATTCGCAATGCGAAACAACAAATGATGCAGTGGCAGCAAACCATCGAATTGCTGGATATGCAAATTAAAAAGCAGGAATTATTGCTGGATATAATCAAGGACAAAGTAATAAAAGGACAGATAACTGTGATGGACTATATTAATGCTTTTCAGGATTATGCTTTAACGCAAAAGAACAAAGCGCTTGCTACAACCAATATTTTGCTATATATCAATCAATACAATTATTACAACTGGTAAACTATACTTCTGATGAAATTATTACAATATATATTTATTATTTTTTTTACAGTAGCTATTTTTTTATCTGCATGCAGGCAAAAAGAAACAGTATCAATTGAGGTGCCGGAACCTATAAAAACAAGCGTTACCATTGTACAGCCCATACAACAATCACTAACAGATTATCTGCAATTAAATGCCAATACAGTCTTTCAAAAAAAAGTAGTAGTAAGGGCTAATATTACAGGTTATATTATTACCATGCCCTGGAAGGTTGGCGATCGAATTGTATCAGGTACTGTATTTTGTACCATCACCACAAAAGAGCAGGATGCTTTAAAAAATCTTGATCAACGGGAACCGTCGCTGAAACAGTTTCAGCAACCAATAAAAACTATTACAAGTGCAACCGGATTTATTACAGTAGTAAATTATATACAAGGTGATTTTGTAAATGAAGGAGATATATTGGCAACTATTACAGAACCTTCGTCGCTGGTGCTCTCGGTAAATGTACCTTATGAATATAACCGGTATGTGTATAAAGGTCGTACTTGTGAAGTTCAGTTGCCGGATGGGAAAAGGATAAATGCAACTATCTCCACAAGTATTCCTGTGATAGAAGCAATTTCTCAAACTCAACAATTTTTTATTCATTTACCCGCTATCCATCAATTACCGGAAAATATGAATCTGTTGGTACGTATACCAATGAAGCAAAAATTAAATGCTATTTGCCTGCCGCTCGAAGCCATTCAAACCAATGAAACACAAGACGATTTTTGGATTATGAAATTAATCAATGATTCTTTAGCAGTTCGTGTATCCGTTACTGTTGGTTCACAAAATGATTCATTGAAAGAAATCGTCTCCGGCATAGGATTAAATGATAAAATAATTGTACAGGGCGCTTATAGATTAGCAGATTCATCGCTGGTGCGTATTGAAAAGTAGCGTATTGTGCAATGAGTTATTTTGTGAAAGGTAAAAGGTGAACTGACGATCCATCATAGATTAATCATTTTAATAAATATTTAATAGGCAGCTGCACAACGACGATTTTACCATTGATCATTCACTAAAAAATAATGAAACAATTTCATACTACTTTTAAAAAGCCGCTACTTGGATTATCAGTATTATTGCTGCTCGCTGGTATCTTTAGTTATTCTACCTTAAAAACAGGGCTCTTTCCTGATATTACTTTTCCCAAATTAAAAGTGATTGCCGATGCAGGTCAACAACCCGTTGATAAGATGATGACAACGGTTACCGTTCCACTGGAAAATATTATTAAGCGTACCGAAGGATTGGATTATATACGCAGCACCACTTCAAGAGGTAGTTGCGAAATTTCTGTATTTTTAAAATGGAATGCAAATATTGATTTGGCAAGATTGCAAATGGAATCGCTGATCAACGAGGTTAGAGGTAACCTGTTGGCAGGTACTCAAATTAGAGTAGAAAAAATGAATCCTTCTATTTTGCCGGTTATGGGTTTTTCAATTGAAAGTAACAGAGAGCCTATAGAACTTAAAAAAATTACTCAACTACAAATAAAGCCTTTTCTGGCTGCTACTCCAGGAGTTGCGGATGTAGCAGTAATTGGTGGTAAAACAAAAGAGTATCAACTGGTGCTTAATCCTGAAAAATTAACCCAGTTAGGAATTACGCCGCAGCAAGTTGCAACAGTTGTAGGGCAATCGAATGTGTTGCAATCAAATGGTTACATCAGCGATTACAATCGTCTTTATCTAACGCTTACTGATAACGCTATTGATAGTAAAGCAGCACTGGAAAATCTTATTATTTTAAATTCTGCTAAAAGAGTTGTACTCGTAAAAGATGTGGCAACGGTGCAGATTGCGGAAATGAAGGAGTATATAAAAATAAATGCAAATGGTAAAGATGTACCCTTGATAGCAATTATAAAACAGCCGGCTGCTAATTTGATTGAGGTAAATAAGGGTGTTTTGCAAAAAGTAAAAGAACTCGAAAAAATATTACCAAAAGATATAAAGATAAGGCCCTATTATTTGCAGGCAGATTTTGTAGAGGAGAGTGTACAAAGTATAAAAGATGTTTTATGGATCGGTATTTTATTAGCCATTATTGTGGTGGTAGTTTTTTTAAGATCACTAAAATCTAGCTTGGTATTGTTGCTAACAATACCGGCTACACTAGCTTTAACGCTGGTAGTATTAAATGCAATTGGCTATACTTTTAATATTATGACGTTGGGTGCGATAGCAGCAGCAATTGGTTTAATGATTGATGATGCTGTAATTGTAGTAGAGCAAATTCATCGCAGCCACGAAGAACATCCCGATGAATCGATGCCGTTTATTGTTAGTAAAGCCATTCATTATTTGTTTCCGGCAATGGTCGGGTCTTCATTAAGCACCATTGTAATTTTTATTCCATTTATATTAATGAGTGGTGTTGCCGGTGCCTATTTTAAGGTGCTCGCATTTACTATGATCATTACTTTAACAGTTTCATTTTTTGTAACATGGCTGGTATTACCTATGTTATTTTTATTATTTACACCTAAATCAAAAGCGGTTAAAATAGTACAAAAAGAAAGTGCTGTTGCCAAAATGAAAAACCAACATGGCGGATGGATCAGGTTCTTTATCAGACATGCTTATATCGGTATTTTATTTGCAGTAGCCTGCGCCATTGTTATTTATATTTTGCCTGGCAAAATGCCTTCAGGTTTTTTGCCGGAAATGGATGAAGGTGGCATTGTACTCGACTTTAATAGTCCGCCAGGCACTACGTTAGATGAAACAGACCGCATGTTAAAAGAAATTGACAAGATTATTCAGCAACAACCAGAAGTGGCTAGTTATAGTCGCAGACTTGGTACACAAATGGGGTTTTTTATTACTGAACCCAATCGAGGCGATTATCTAATACAATTAAAAAAGAAACACAGTAAAACTACAGATGAAGTGTCTGCTGATTTACGGGCTAAAATTGAAGCTGTGCTGCCACAATTAAAAGTTGATTTTGGTCAGGTGATTAGTGATATGTTAGGCGATTTGATGACAGGCGCACAACCTGTAGAAATAAAAATATTTGGTGATAACAAGCAGCAGTTAGAGGAACTCTCAAAGCAAGTAGCAGATATTGTGAAGGATGTAAAAGGTACTGCGGATGTGTTTGACGGCATTGTAATTGCCGGCCCGCAAATTATAGTACAACCCAATGTAGCGAGATTGGTTCAATTTGGAATCACGCCTACCGATTTTCAGTTTCAGTTGCAGACACAATTAGAAGGAAATATTATTAGTACTATTTTGGAAAAAGAACAAGTTGTCAATATTAGAATGATATATCCCCATGCCCTTCGTACAACAGTAAGTTCATTAAATGCTGGGAATATATTATTGCCAAACGGCTCACTTAAACCCATCAATACTGTTGCTAATATAAAACTTGAAAAAGGAGTTGCTGAAATAGAAAGAGAAAACCAAAAGATGATGGGTGTAATAACTGCCCGTTTAGAAAACAGGGATTTAGGAAGTACTTTAAAAGAGGTGCAAGCAGTGATTAAAGAAAAATTATCATTGCCACAAGGCTATCACATTGAATATGGCGGGGCTTATGCAGCACAACAAAAGGCGTTTAGCGAACTGCTCACTATTTTATTAACCGCTTGTTTGTTAGTATTTATTGTATTACTTGTTTTGTTTAGAGAATTTATAGTATCGCTTTTCATTATATTATTGGCTGTATTTGGTGTTGCAGGATGCTTACTGGCATTGTATTTAACTAATACACCATTAAATGTCGGCAGCTATACTGGCATCATTATGATTGTTGGTATAATCGGAGAAAATTCAATTTTCACTTATCAGCAGTACCTTAGGGCAAAGCTAACAATGAATATAGAACAAAGCATTGTATTTGCAATTGCTGCAAGGCTTCGCCCCAAGTTAATGACTGCAAGTGCCGCCATCATGGCGCTGTTGCCTTTAGCTTTAGGCCTTGGTGCAGGTGCACAATTACACCAACCTCTGGCCATTGCTGTTATTGGTGGTTTATTAGTTGCGTTGCCTTTACTGTTAATAGTGTTGCCTACTTTTTTGAGGTTAATACACCGGAAAAATGAAGGATAAATTTTTAAATTTTTTTAATATATATAGCAGCGATAAAGATTTATAATAGCAAAAACAGCAGTGTTAGTTTATATTTACCAATCCTTAAAAAATATTTATGTGGTGGATATACGCTTTACTATCAGCCCTGTTTGCATCGTTAACAGCAATCTTTGCCAAAATAGGTATTGCGAATGTTAACTCAAATTTAGCAACGGCTATTCGTTCAATTATCATTTTAATGGTAATATGGGGTATTGTACTGGCAAGGGGAGAAGCAAAAGGATTGTCAACTTTATCAAAACATACTATTATTTTTCTGGTTATTTCTGGCATTGCTACTGGGCTTTCCTGGATATTTTATTTTAAAGCATTGCAGATAGGAAAAGTGTCACAAGTAGCACCGGTTGATAAGTTGAGTGTAGCTTTAACAATTATTTTATCGATAGTATTTTTGGGAGAAGCATTGACTATTAAAACTGCTATAGGTGCATTGCTTATTATTGCTGGTACAGCAGTGCTGATTTTTTAATTGTCTTATTCAGAGTTACAATCACATTATACAATACTAAACCGCACTAAGTTTAAAGTGATGCAAATTATTGCTGTAAGTATACTCAATTACCATATTGTTTGTATCGCATATTTCTTTTACTATCGCTAGCCCCAATCCGTTACCTGTGGTTGTATCATGTTTACTAAATCGTTGAAATAATTGAGTTTTATCAATTGCAGGAAGTGTACAGGTATTTATTATTTCAAAACTAGCTGTATTGATTATAATTTTTATTTCGCCTTTTTGATGATTGTACCGCATCGCATTACTAAATAAATTTGAGATCAACATATCTGCAAGCAGCGGATGAAGCAATGGTAACCAATCTGCAATTACAATCATTGTTACTGTAATTTTTTGTTGGTCTAATAACTCAGCAAAAAAGGATTGGTATTTTTCAGCTGTTGCTTTTATACTGATTTTTTCTAAAGCGGTAAATTGGTTGTTTTCAATTTTTGTTATCAGCAACAATGTTTGGTTAAGTTTCGATAAACGCTGTGTAGCATCAAACGCTGAAATAATGGCAGCGGATTGCTGTTCGGTTAAATTGCTATCCTGTAGTAATAATTCTAGCTTCGATTGTATAATAGCTAACGGTGTTTGTATTTCATGACTTGCATTTTGTGTAAAGGTTTTCATCGAAAGATAATCAGCTTGCATTTTACTTGTCATGGCATTTAACGAAGTATTTAATGCATTAAATTCCCTGATAGAAACCTTGTCAAAATGTATCTGTTGCAATTGCTGCATATTTAACGAAGTAATTTTTTCTAAAGAAATATTAAAAGGCTTCCACAATCTTTTATTGATGTATAAATTGATTAATAAAAATAGTAGTAACAGTCCACCAAAAACGATACACATTAATCCAATCAAATTTTTAAAAACATCTTTTTGTTCTACAACCGAACGCTGAAAAGATAATTTGTAACGTTGGTTGTTTAGCTTAATAAAAACAGTCAGGCTGCGATAAGGCACCAATTCTTTTTCAAGTGACTCGTATAATAAAGTATCGGATAAAAAAAATCGGTTTGAAACAGTAGTAGTTTTTTCTATCTGAATAAAAGGATTATTTAGTTCCAATATATTTTTATCGGCAGGCAAACCTTTAAGGTGATGTACCCATAGCTCTTTGCTATATTGTAATTCCTCATCAATTTCATGCCGTAAAGATTTTTCAATTTTAAAATACAATAACCAGCCACTCAATAATAGCAAGGGCAGGCTTAACAATAAATAATAAAAAGTGGTTCTTGTAAGTAGTTTCATTGTGGGCAGCTATGTAGATTTATTAATTGTCGGTAAATTTATATCCAGTACCATAAATGGTTTTAATGTAATCCGCAGCACCTGATTCAATCAATTTTTTTCGCAGATTTTTTATGTGTGTGTATAAAAAATCATACGATCCTACCTGATCGTAGTGATCGCCCCAGGTATGCTGCGCCAATCCACTTTTAGTAATTACCCTTCCTATATTGCTTATAAAATAAATCAGCAGGTCATATTCTTTTTGTGTTAACTCAAGGTATTTATTATTCACTTTTACTGATTTGGCTGCAGGATGTATTTCAATTTCATTAAATATTATTTTTTCTTCTCCATCAAAATGCCTTCGGCGAATAATCGCAGCAACACGTGCATTTAACTCAGACAAATGAAACGGTTTTGTTATGTAGTCGTCACTGCCTAGTTGAAGCCCCATTATTTTATCATCCACCGCATCTCTTGCCGAAATAATAATTATACCTGCCTTCGATTTTATTTCTTTTAATTCTTTTACAATATCAAAGCCGCTACCTTGAGGAATACCAATATCAATCAATATACAATCGTATTCATAAAAATCAATTTTATCCATCGCTTCTTTAAAGTTACTGGCAGTTTCGCAACGGTAGCCCTGCGTTTCCATATATTGTTGAATGGAATCTCTTAACGAAAGTTCATCTTCTATTATTAGCAACTTCATACTTAAAAATAAAATATAATTCTGAGCTAATCCTGTTTATAAAAATATTTTACAAGTAAGATAATTGTATCTACCAATAAAATGTAAGCATGCATGGATAAGCTTGGTTATCAAAAGATTGCAACTTTATATTTTATACCCAAGTGGAGCTTCAGTTTTAAGCTAAATTGTTGTTACTTTTTTGCAATCAACAGCAAATAATTTATATAACAGCAATTGAAAAATATCTTCAGTATTGCTACAGAATCAATCTTCACCTTTATTAAAAATATATAACATGAAACACACACGAGTAATATTTGCAACGATTGTTTTGCTAAGCATCAGTATAATTTCTACCGCACAACAACCTGGTAAAATTCATTTGCTTAATACCTTTCACATTAGTAGTTCAGGAGGTTGGGATTATATAGCAGTTCAACCCAACTCCAATAAACTATTTGTTTCGCATGGCGGGCAGGTAAATATCCTGGATAAAACAACGGGTGATTCGTTGGGTGTAATTGCTAACACAACAGGGGTACATGGCATTGCATTTATTCCTAGTTTAAACAAAGGATATACAAGTAATGGCAAATTAAATAACGCAACCATTTTTGATCTTACAACAAATGCAGTGCTATCTCAAATTGCTACAGGTGAAAATCCAGATGCAATTTTTTATGATAATTTTTCAAAAAAGATTATTACCTGTAATGGCCTTAGTAAAGATTTGACTATCATTGATCCGGTAACAGAAAAAGTGGTGGCGACTATTTCTGTAGGTGGTAAACCAGAAACAGCAGTAAGTAACAATGCGGGAAAAATATTTGTAAATGTGGAAGACAAAAATGAAATAGTAGTAATTGATATTACAAAAAATACTGTTGAAAAACATTGGTCATTATTACCCGGCGAATCACCAACAGGTTTGGCTTATGATGAGACAAATAAAAGGCTTTTTGCCGGTTGTGGCGATAATAAATTGCTAATTATTGTAAATGCTGATAACGGTACTATTGTAGGGAAGTTGCCAATTGGAGCAGGCTGCGATGGCGTAGCGTATGATGCGGTACAAAAATTAATTTATACCAGTAATGGAGAAGGTACGATGAGTGTTATTAAAGAAACTACTAAAGATAAATTTGTGGTTGCAGCAACTATTGCCACAAAAAAAACTGCCCGAACACTTGCGATAGATGAAAGCACCCACAAAATATATTTACCTGCTGCGGATTTAGGACCAACGCCTGCAGATGGAAGCTGGGCAAAAATGATCCCTGGCACTTTTCAGATATTGGTATTTGGACAATAATTAGCCTACGATTTTTATAGTTAACACAAATGCCACCAAATTGGTGGTATTTGTATTTTAAGAAGATACAATATCAATTTGAAATTATTGCACTTAACAAATTACCTTTAAAACTGAATGACAACTTCTGTACAGATTATTTAACGAATGCATTAATTGTAAAACGATTGCCCATGAAAAGTCTTGCCTACTTAATTGTACTATTTATTTTTCCTTGCACAGCTTCTTCACAAAATGTAAAACTGTCAGTACTGTCAGCGTTTTACAAGCCTGTAGAAAACCCAATTTTAAAAGCAGATTCTACCTTAGTATTTTACGATTCATTGAAACATGCGTATGTAAAATGGCAACGAGCAGATGTATTCAATCCGGCCGCTATTGTTAAGGATGGCAGGGTTTATCTGTTTACCCGCAGTGAAGATAATCCTGCGGCCATATTGGGCGGTAGAACTTCCCGGATTGGCCTGGCGGTAAGTGAAGACGGCATCAATTTTAAAAATTTTCCAACACCGGTTTTATATCCGAATGAAGGTAAATTTAAACAGTATGATTATCCCGGAGGATGCGAAGATCCCCGTGTGGTGGAAACAGAAGATGGTAAATATGTGATGGCTTATACCAGCTGGAATTATGATGTGCCAAGGTTATCTATTGCTATCTCAAAAGATCTTTTTCATTGGCATAAAACGGGGCCTGCATTTGCTACGGCACACAATAGTAAGTTTTTAAATACAGCATCCAAATCGGGCTCTATGATTACTAAAATGAAAAATGGCCGACCGGTGCTAACTAAAATAAAAGGCAAATATTGGATGTATTGGGGTGAGCATTTTGTAAATCTTGCATGGTCTACAAATCTTTCAGACTGGCATCCATTATTGGATGAATCTGGTGAGTTAAAAAAAGCAATGATTACCCGTCCGGGAAAATTTGACAGTGATCTTACAGAATGTGGTCCCCCGGCGATAGTGACTGATAAAGGGATTTTGTTATTATACAATGGAAAAAATGCTACAGATGACACAGCCGATCCTTCACTACCTAGAGGAACTTATTCTGTTGGAGCTGTAGTATTCGATAGCAATAATATTGAAAAAATTATTGCTAGAACAGATACGTATTTATTAAAACCTTCGCTACTACATGAGGTAACTGGTCAATATACCGCAGGCACAACTTTTTCTGAAGGGCTTGTTTATTTTAAAGGTAAATGGTATTTATATTATGGTACTGCTGATTCTTTTGTAGGAGTCGCCATTGCAAAATGAGCCTGACGCCAACAATTATCCGAACATAAATTTTTTAAAAACCTAATAGCAGTAACTTCACAAAAATGAATTTTTTAGTGACCAGATGTTTCAATTTTTTTAATACCATATTTTTTTTGCTGATGATCAGCCATTCCGTACAAGCCCAACTTTGCCAGGGAAGTCTGGGAGATCCAATTGTTAATATAACTTTTGGTTCAGGGGCTAATCCCGGACCACAATTGTTAGCAGCTACTACCAATTATCAATATTATTCCAACGACTGTCCTAATGATGGATTTTACACAGTAAGAAACAATACAAACGCTTGTTTCAGTAATTCCTGGCATACGCTCAACAGCGATCATACAGGTGATGCCAATGGTTATTTTATGTTGATTAATGCATCGTTTGCTCCTAGTGCCTTTTACCTAGACACTGTGAAAGGGTTGTGTGGCAATACTACTTACCAATTTGCCGCCTGGATTATGAATATATTAATGCCCTCGGCATGCAATGGTAATGGCATTCAACCCAACCTAACTTTTAGTATAGAAAATATTAACGGAACGGTATTGCAATCCTACAATACCAATGATATTCCATCGCAGGGTTCAGCCGTTTGGCAACAATTTGGATTCTTTTTTAAAACACCAATAAGTGTTTCTGATATTGTACTTAGAATTTTTAATAATGCCCCTGGTGGCTGTGGTAATGATATTGCCTTGGATGATATTACCTTCAGGCCATGTGGGCCTAAATTAACGCCTGCTATTACAGGCAATACTGCTACTTCAGCAGTTGTTTGCGATGGTATCCCTAAGTCATTTTCTTTTACCTGTACCGTTTCAGCAGGTTTTAATAACCCTGTTTATCAATGGCAGCAAAGTTTTAATAATGGAATATGGACAGATATTCCCGGGGAAACCACCACCACATTGACTCGAAATTTTCCTTCCTTCACGCCAATTGGTAATTATAATTTTCGCTTATCGGCTTCTGAAATTGGTAATGCAAGTTCGCTGAAATGCAGGGTAGTTTCTCCACCGCTTATTGTAAATGTAAATGTAAACCCGATAGCGGCCGCTACCAATAACGGACCAGTATGCGAAGGCGGCACATTGTTATTAACTGCTACAGGCGGAACGCAATATGAATGGACTGGTGTAAATAATTTTTCTTCGACCGCTTCGCCAGCTTCCATTAACGCCATACTGCAAACGCAGGCGGGTAAATATTATGTTTCGGTAACAGATATTAATGGTTGTAAAAATACTGATTCAACAATTGTAATTGTTAATCCTGCACCAGTGGCAACAACTTCATTTTCTGAGGTCACTATTTGTACAGGCGATGCTGTTCAACTTTCCGCTAATGGCGGTGCAAGCTATTCATGGGCACCTGTTACCGGATTATCAGCTGCTTTAATTGCTGATCCAATTGCTGCACCCGTTGTTACAACACAGTATGTAGTAACAGTTACCAATCAATTTGCTTGTACAGATACTGCTTCCGTTTTAGTAAATGTAAATGAAAGACCAACTGCCAATGCCGGGCCTGATAAAACAATTATCAAAGGACGCTCGGTAACATTAAACGGATCTGCAACAGGCCAATCACTTATCTATTTATGGGGCCCTTCTCTTTATCTGGATGATGCACAAATTATACAACCCATTGCAACCCCACCTGCTGATATAAATTATATTTTAACGGTTGAATCTGCCAATGGATGTGGTATTGCAACTGACACCATGCATATTTTTGTGTACAGCGATATTTATATACCATCTGCATTTTCGCCTAATGGAGATGGGCTTAATGAAACATGGAAAATCCCTGCCCTTGCAGCTTTCCCCACATTTGAGTTGGCTGTTTTTAACAGGTACGGACAATTGGTATTTGAAAATAAAAATATTAACCTGCCTTGGGATGGAACATTTAAAGGAGCCCCATTACCAGCAGGGGTTTATGTATATAATATTAATTTGCACCTGTTTCCTGAAATATTGAAAGGGACTGTGATGATTGTAAGGTAGAAAAAAACTTTATCGTAATAAAATAAAAAGGGCCGGCAATTATTAAAATTGCCAGCCCTTTTTTAATAAAAATGTCTAAAAATTAAAAGCCAGTTTGCAAAATAATTTTCTTCCGTTAAAACCCATTTGCACAGAGTCCCATGGGCCACCAGATTCATTATCACCGTACCATTTTTTTGCCAAAGGATTAACGCCAAGGTCAGGATGAATATTAAGTACATTATCGACTCCAATAAACAGCGTTATTTTTTTGCTGAACTTGTAAAACACAGAAACATCTGTAATTATCTTTCCGCCGAAATTAAATATTTCAGGTACGTAACCTGATCCATTATCTGCAGGTACCTGCGGATTAATACCTGAATAATTCGGGTTATCGCCAGACGGTGATGCGCCATCTCCAAAACCCGTTAATATTATTTTACCAAAGGAAGTAAATTGTGCTTTAAATCCTACCGGCCCTGTTGTGTAATCAACACCAAGCGAAATCTTACTGCTTGGTGCAGATGCTTTTAAGAAAGCTTCTTCTCGATCACTGTAAAAGGTTTTACGGTTTAGTGGTGTTCCATTTAACGCAGAAGGAACGTTGATCTTATCAATCTTTATCTTTTGAAAGTTACCTGCCAATAAAAACCGCAATGTATTTTTACCCAATTTTTTGGTATAGTCAGCCACAATATCCAAGCCGTAGTTGGTAGTGTTTACAGCATTTGCAAAAAACTGTGCGGTACTTACTTCAGCTGGAAACTGTGAAGTAAATGCAGGAGGCAAAGTAGGGTCTTCTTTATTAAACAGACCAGACAATACTACACGGTCTTTCATTTTAACCACATAACCGTCTATGGTTATTGTAAATCCTCTTGCCGGTTTAAATGTAAAACCCAGACTGGCATTTACAGATTTTTCCTGTTTTAGTGTGGGGATACCTGCCGCTCTTGCAATAGCGCTAGTATTAGGTGCCACCAATGACTGCACCAATGCACCATTGCTGAAAGAGGTAAGTGTGTTACTGAAATGTATCTGCGCAAGCGAAGGGGCACGAAAGCCGGTGCTTACTGAACCACGGATATTAAAATTATCAGCCACTTTGTAACGTGTTGCCAGTTTAGCGGTTAAAACAGATCCAAAATCAGAATAGTTTTCAAAACGGGCTGCTCCGTCTACGAGCCATTCTTTTGTGAGATTGATTTCTGCATCTCCATATATACCAACGTTGCTACGGTGAGCATTTGCTACGTCTGTATTGCTAAAACCCGGAAAACCTTGTGAACCGGATGCTGGTGTTCTTGTTGCATTTGTGGTATCATCTGCAGTTGGACTACCTGGAAGCAAATTGGGATACAATATCGGATCAGGATGATAACCCTTGTAAGATCTTTCTTCTCCCTCGAAAATTTTATATTTTTCGTACCTGAACTCTCCGCCAAAAGCAAGGTTTAAACCTTCAGCAACACTCTTAATCGATTTGCTGAAATCAAGATTGGTAGTGTTTTGTAAAAAGCTAAAACCGCCATCATCAAAATGAGTTTGCGATGCATTGCCTAATATTGATGCATTAAAAGTTTTATCGCCATAATAATGGAAATTGTTTGTGCCTGTATTATTGCTTAAATCCCAGTTCCAGTTATTACCGGTACTGCCTTTTATACCCATTGCAAAAGATGCATCTTTAATGTGTGTTTGTATATGCGGATTGTAATAAATACTTCCGTCTTTTGTTGTACGAATTACAGAAGGAACCATTATTAAACTTCCGTCTTCACGTGTAGGAAAACGTTCGGGTTTTGAACTCCATGCCCTCGTGTAGGCAAATGCATCTGATGATTTATAGTTGTACCCTCCAAAAGAATAGAACGTTGTTTTTTTACTTATACTGGTAGGAATTTCCATATTGTACATAACACCAACAGTAGAGATAGACCCATCACCAAAAGCTCTTCGGCCATAGTTAATATCGGGCAAAGCATATTTATCAGTTGCATAATTTGCAGATACCGGCGCTGCCCTGAAAGTTTTGCCCTGCGTGCGGTAATCAGCAGAATAATTAATGAAGCCTCCATTTTTCCCAATAGCCACACCATGATTCAGGGATGCAGAAAACGTATTGCCATCAACAGCATTACCTGAGTAATAATCATTGTTAGCATTATATTTACGGGAATTATTTTTGGTATCATAATAACCACTCCATCCCGCATTTACAGATAAGTGATTAATATCTTTTTTTAAAACAATATTGATAACACCCGCAATGGCATCTGAACCATACTGTGCAGATGCACCATCACGAAGAATTTCAATCCTGTCAACCTCCGCTTGTGGGAAACCGTTTAAATCTACACCTGAGCCTGCACGGCCACGGGTTCCAAATAATCCAACAAAAGCTGTTGAATGCCTTCTCTTTCCATTTATCAATACTAACGTATGATCGGCACCAAGTCCACGAAGTGTTCCTATGTCTAGATGATCGGCGCCATCTGCACCACTCTGTTTATTATAGTTAAATGAAGGAGCGGCCACGTTCAATATAGAAGTAAGGTCCATTTTAGCAGTAGGCAGACCTACCTGGTTTATTTTAATTACATCAACAGGTACAGCCGTTTCTGTTTTTGCTCTACCTACACCACGGGTACCCAATACTACAATATCTCCCAGCTCAACCAGGCCAGCTTCCATAGCAACAGTAATTTCTGTGCGACTACTGAGCGTAACAGATTGGGGCTTGTAACCCACACTGCTAATTTCCAAAACATCATTTACGTTAGCTTCTATTTTTAATGTGCCATCACTGCCTGCAGTAATACCTTTTTTAGTAGACTTTATTTTAACGGATGCATTTGATAGCGGATTTCCAGTAGCAGCATCCGTAACCTTCACTGTAAATAACTGCTGTGCAAAAAGCAGGTAAGAACAAAAAAGGAAACTTAATGATAAGATTAGTTTTTTCATGATTCGTTATTTTGGTTAACTCAAAGTTCTGCATAATATGATAAAAGATAAAATTATTATTTAAAAAAGGCTATAAAATGTTATTTTTTATTTGTAAACATAAAATGCCTAATCATTACTTTTTATTTTACTGAAAATGCCTTAAACAAAATACTGGTTAATAAAAGTTGTTGATGGCAACAGAAAACTAAGGAGTAATTTTAAAAGCATTTTATTATTAAACAAGAGCATTTTGAAGACTTACTTTTGAATATCAATCTTAGAAATGTAAATACAACGATGGAAATAATTAGCAGCAAACTAAGCGATATCGAAACCATATTTCAGTTTTATGATTTTGCCATCGCTTACCAAAAAACAAAATTCAATAAACACTGGCAGGGCTTTGACATATTGGTTATTGAAAAGGAGATACAGGAAAACAGGCAATTTAAAATTGTAGCAGACAATGCCATCGTTTGCATATTTGCAATTACATTTAATGATCCGGCTATATGGGGTGAAAGGGATAAAGATCCCGCCATTTATATTCATCGCATTGTTACTCATCCTTCTTTTCATGGAAAAAATTATGTAAAGATTATTGTTGACTGGGCAGTTGATTATGCCAACAAAAACGAAAAGCAATTTGTGCGGATGGATACCTGGGGCGATAACCAGAAACTGATTGACCATTACACGGGCTGTGGCTTTACCTTTTTAGGGGTAACTGAAAAAATGAATGACATAAACCTGCCAAAACATTACGATTGTATTTCGTTGAGCTTATTTGAAATTGCAATTAAAGACTGGCAAAAAGCTACGTAAAAACAAATGGTTAAGCGTGTTCTATAGCAATCGAAGCCCTCCGGAATTGATAAGATTATTTATTGTACACTTCCAGTGCTTTCTCCAAACAATCCATGGCAGCATTGATAGCCGTAGTATTCAACACATACGCCAACCGCACTTCCTGTTTTCCTAAACCCGGTGTGCCATAAAATCCGCTGGCAGGTGCAAGCATTAAAGTTTGGCCGTTAAAGTCAAAAGATTCCAGCAACCACTGGCAAAAGATATCTGCATCATCCACCGGTAATTTGGCCATAGCATAAAATGCACCACCGGGGTTAGGGCAAAAAACACCAGGGATTGCATTTAATCTTTTTACGATTGTATCTCTTCTTTTTTTGTATTCCGTTTTTGTAGTATCAAAATAATCAGCCGGCAAATCTACCGCAGCCTCTGCAAGAATTTGTGCAAATGTTGGCGGGCTTAGCCTTGCCTGTGCAAATTTCAAAACGGCATCTAACACCAATTTATTTTTTGTAACCAACGCCCCTATCCTTCCTCCGCAGGCACTGTACCTTTTGCTGATGGTATCCATCAAAATAACATTGTCATCAGCGCCGGATAAATGCAGGGCACTGGTATGGATACCCTCATAACAAAACTCCCGGTAAGCCTCATCTGAAAATAAAAACAGGTTGTGCTTTACAACAATTTGTTTCAACAGTTCCATCTCTTCTTTACTGTACAAATAACCGGTGGGGTTATTGGGGTTGCAGATAATGATGGCCTTTGTTTTAGGCGTAATAGCTTTTTCAACATCTTCTATCGGTGGCAATGCAAAACCGGTTTCAATAGAAGAGGTAATGGGTTTTACAATAATACCTGCTTCCACGGCAAAACCATTGTAATTGGCATAAAAAGGTTCAGGAATAATTACTTCATCTCCTGCATCCAGACAAGCCATCATACCAAAAACGATGGCTTCGCTGCCACCTGTTGTGATGATGATCTGTTCTGCTGTTACATTAATACCTACCCTGCTGTAATACTCTGCCAACTTTTTACGGTAGCTTTCATTACCGGCACTATGACTGTATTCCAGTATTTTAAAATCGCTGTTGCGTACCGCTGCTAAAATTTGCGCCGGTGTCTCAATATCCGGCTGGCCGATATTAAGGTGATATACTTTTATACCTCTTTTTTTAGCAGCTTCTGCATAAGGCACTAATTTGCGAATGGGCGATGATGGCATTAGATGGCCACGGTTACTGATGCTTAACATTATACAAAGATATTGGAGTTTATTATTTTGAGATAGTATTATAATCTGATATTGAGATATTGGGTCTCTTTATTTTGAAAAGTAATAGAACAGGATATTTAGATTGTTGATTTTTAAATTTTCTTGCAATAGCTAATATCTTTATCCAATACCTACATATTCAACCAACCCAACGATATCCTCTTAAAAAATCCACCACCATCATTTTCTTTTTCCCTTCCAACTGTAATTCTGTAATAGAAATATAGCCATCGGTACAAGCAAATTGTAAAAATGATTTTTCATCGGTTTCAAATTCTCCT
>JANXSK010000124.1 GCA_025352695.1 Ferruginibacter sp.
TATACAGGACATTTTTCGTGATAGTTAATTAATTCAATCGGGGTTTTTTCAAACTGGTAGCCTGCGTATTTAGTTACAATTTCATTGAGCACGGCATCTATTTCTTCTACAGTTGTTAAAGTTACCAGCTGGTACCGGTATCCTTTTATACCTGGTAACCCTTTTAAATAATTGGCATAATGGCGGCGCATTTCAAAAATACCCACAACCGGACCTTTCCATTCAAAAGATTTATGCAGGTGCTTTTTACAAACTTCTACCCTGTCTTCAATAGTAGGCGATGGTAAATGTTCGCCCGTTTTTAAGAAATGTTTTATCTCTTCAAAAATCCACGGATAACCAATAGCAGCACGGCCAATCATAATACCATCTATCCCAAATTTATTTTTATATTCCAACGCTTTTTGCGGACTATCAATATCTCCATTTCCAAAAATAGGTATCTTAATCCTTGGATTATTTTTTACTTTACCAATCAATTCCCAATCTGCCTGCCCTTTATACATTTGTGATCGAGTACGACCATGAATTGCAAGCGCTTTAATACCCACATCTTGTAAGCGCTCAGCCACCTCTTCAATATTACGGTGTTCATCATCCCAACCCAATCTTGTTTTAACGGTAACCGGCAGCGAAGTAGATCTTACAACGGCAGCAGTTAACCGCACCATCAAATCAATATCTTTAAGTACACCTGCACCGGCACCTTTCATGGCTACTTTTTTTACAGGGCAACCAAAATTAATATCTAATAAATCTGGATTGGTAACATCAACAATTTTTGCAGCTAGCGACAGACTCTCTTCATCACCACCAAAAATTTGTATGCCTACCGGTTTTTCGTAATCAAAAATGTCTAATTTCTGACGGCTTTTAATGGCATCCCTTATCAAACCTTCTGAAGAAATAAATTCGGTGTACATCAAATCAGCACCTTTGTCTTTACACACAGCCCTAAACGGAGGATCGCTTACGTCCTCCATGGGAGCAAGCAATAAAGGAAAATCAGGAAGTTGTATGTTACCGATGGAAGGCATAAAATATATTTAGTGTTTGCTATTTTTAATTTATTGTTTGTGTAGTTTAAGAAAAATTTATTTAGTTCTCACAAAACAACTAACTATAAACTGTAAACTTTTAGGGTGTAAATTTACGCACTTATAAGCAATCATTATGGCGCATTATGCAACTAAACGATTTAACTACTGGGGACAGCTGGGTATTTTAACTGCTTTTTTGGGAGGCGGACTTATTATTGGTGGACTTGCAAGCCTGCTTCCATTAATTGGAAAGCTTAACCTGAAAGATTTATTAGGTGGGTCATCTGGAGGACTAATGGATAAATTAATGGTGCCCGAAAATGCAACTTCTTTAAGATGGATGCAATTTATTTCAACTTTTTTTCTATTTTTTTTACCCCCATTTTTTTATGCGCTGGAATGTCATAGAAAACCATTTGTACACCTTGGTTATAATTATATTGTAAATGTAAAACAGATTTTTATTGTGGTATTAATAATGTTTGCTAGCCTGCCTTTAGTAGGAGCTTTGCAGGAATTAACAACAATGCTACCCTGGAGTAAAGCGACGCTGCAACAATTTAAAATAGCAGAAGCTGCTTATGATAAACAAGTGATGGTTATTGCAAGAATGGATAATTTTTCTGATTATCTTATTTCTATCGTAATGATTGCTTTTTTACCAGCAATGTTTGAAGAAACGTTGTTTAGAGGTGGCTTGCAAAATTTATTATCCCGTTGGCTTAAATTGCCCATTGTTGCCATAATTATAACTGCTGTCATATTTAGTGCTGTGCATGGTTCTTACCTAGGATTTTTAAGCAGGTTTGCATTAGGCTTTGTACTTGGTTGGATTTATTATCGCACAGGAAACATTTGGTTAAATATTATTGGTCATTTTGTAAATAATGCATTTGCCATTACCGTTTTATATATTTCAACTAAGCCTGGTGGAAAACCAGATGCTGCTAAAATTGATGATCACTTTCCACTTTGGATAGGCCTAGTGGGTATTGCGGCACTTTATGGATTATTTTTATTTTTTGAAAAATTAAACAAGAATGAAATTGACAGGCCTGGTGAGGAAGTACTGATTCCTGATTACGATAATACCAGTAACCCTTTTTTAACCGACACTAACACTATTGGAAGTACTGATTAATCTTAATATTAAAAATGGCAATAAATATAGAAACCTTAAAAACACGTTCCTTAACGGCAGTAGTTTTTGTAGCCGTAATGTTGGTTGGATTATTATGGAACCAGTGGAGTTTTGTTGTACTCTTTATCATTGTTCATTTTGGCTGTTGGTATGAGTTTGTAAAACTGATGAAGAAAATTTATGGCGAACTATATTTGAAGTATTGTTTGTTTGGGTTTATTTATATCACCATGCCAATTTTGATGCTGGTAGATTTATTTTATTTAGGTAAAATCTTTAATGGTGATATTCACGGCAATTCAATTATGGATATTCCATTTTCTACTGTGATTCCGTTTGCAATTATAATTTCAATTTGGATAAATGATACAATGGCTTACCTGGTGGGATCACTAATTGGAAAAACACCGTTCTCAAAAATATCTCCCAAAAAAACCTGGGAAGGCACTATTGGAGGTGTAATTTTAAGTGCTTTCGTTACAGGAATACTTGCATTTTTATTAAATGCCTGGAATTATTTAGATTGGTCTTTTTATGAATGGATTATTTTAGCCTTAATCGCAGCCATTTTTGGCACAGCTGGTGATTTGTTAGAAAGTAAAATAAAACGCATGGCCAATGTAAAAGACAGTGGCTCCATCCTGCCTGGCCACGGCGGCTTTTTAGATCGGTTCGATTCTTTGTTAATTGCTGTACCATTTGTTTGGTTGTTTGTAAAATTATTTATCTAACTGATAACCCGGATATTTTATTATCAAATGGAAATTATTTGATAATAAAACAATCTTATCTAAAACTAAAAATTTGTACTTCTGCAACGTACATTTGCCGTTCAATTCTAACGCATGACCATACACAGGGAAGGATACAAATCAATTGCCATTGGCACACTAATATTTGGTGCAATTAATTTAATTTATTTTTATTTTTTTAGTTTCAGTAACGCTTGGTTGGGATGGATTATCTTTTTTGCCACTTTATTTTTATTGCTTTTTCTGATCTCTTTTTTCCGCATTCCTAACCGTAGTTTAACGATAAATGACAATGTTATTGTTGCTCCCGCAGACGGTAAAGTAGTAGTAATTGAAGAAACTGTTGACACAGAATATTTTAAAGATAAACGTTTGCAGGTATCTATTTTTATGAGCCCGGCCAATGTACATGTAAATAGAAATCCAATTAGTGGCACTGTAGTGTATAACCAATACCACAAAGGAAAATACCTGGTAGCCTGGCATCCAAAATCATCTACAGATAATGAGCGTCATTCTGTAGTGTTGAGAAAAGGCGAAACTGAAATTCTGGTAAAACAAATTGCAGGGGCATTGGCTAAACGCATTGTAAATTATTTACAGGTAGGGCAAAAAGTTAGCCAAACGCAGGAGTTTGGTTTTATCAAATTTGGTAGCCGGGTCGATCTGTTATTGCCAGTGGGCACTAAAATAAATGTGGAGTTAAACCAAATAGTAAAAGGCGGCGTTACCATCATAGCTACCCTGTAATTACCTCCTAAATTTTAACAATTATAAGTTTGGCAAAAAATAATATTGGGGTTACATTTACAATATATTAAAACTAATAATCCATATATGATAAAAGTATTTCTATTAGCCACAGCATTTGTACTGGTATCAGGCGTAAGTTTTGCTGATAACGGAAAAAAGAAAAAATGTACTATGTCTTGCTGTTCAAAATCAGGCAAGTCATGTGGCAAAACAAAAATTACAAGCACCCACTAATTGGTATTAAATTAATAAAAAAGCCGCTTCAATTGAAGCGGCTTTTTTATTAATCATTTTTAAAATATTTGTTCCAGTTCTTTTAGGTGATGAATAATATAGGTTGGTTTAACATCTGTACTTGTTTTAAAATAATTCACAAATACGCAATCCATACCTGCATTAATGGCGCCTTGTATATCCGCATTCAGGTTATCACCTAGCATAATGCTTTCATGCAAATTAGCTCCTGCCTTATTTAAAGCATACTCAAAAATTTCTTTTTTGGGTTTAAGGCTGTTGCTCGCCTCAGACGTAATCATATGGGTAAAATAAGAACTAAGCCCGCTGTTATTAATTTTGCTCCACTGTGTTTTTTCAAAACCATTTGTAATCAAGTGTAGCGTGTACCCTTTAGCTGTAAGATAATTTAGTATTTCAATAGTATGTGGAAACAATAGTTTTTTTGTAGGTAATCTCTCCAAAAAATGTACCCCCATTTCTCTTGCAAGTTGCTCGCTACCCATCTTAAATTCAAGCATCGTACGCCACATACGCTTCCACTTTAATTCATCACTAGTTATAAAACCTTTGTGGTACCTGTCCCATAAAATTTCGTTGTGGTGCAGATAGTGTTTATAAAAATCGATAAACGGATAAATGCCTTTGGCTTCCAACTCAAAAAAAGTGTATACTTCTATCAAAGTTTCTTTTGCGTTGACATCAAAATCCCATAAGGTATGATCTAGATCGAAAAATAAATGTTTATATGATGACATAGTTTATTTATTTGGTGCAAAAAGATTCACAAGTTGTTTAACCTAACAAGAAATTGTTATTTAACGAGTGTAGGTTACTTTTACAAAGCTAATGGTAAAATAATTACGCCTATTTCCTATAGGACAAAAAAGGCTAGGTTAACATAAAATATACAAACCAATCTGATAATACTTTTTACAATGAATGTAGTAATAACGGGAGCCTCTAAAGGAATAGGTAAAGCCATTGCAATTGATTTTGCAGCCTGTGGCGCCAACCTTTTTTTATGTGCCAGAAATGAAATTAGTCTGTACAATACCGTGGCTGAATTACAGCAAAAATATCCTGACTGCGAGGTGAATGCGAGGATAGCTGATATGTCAAAAAAAGATGAAGCAAAAAGTTTTGGTCTTTGGGTGTTGGATAAAACCAAACAGGTTGATATTTTGGTTAATAATGCAGGCCAGTTTATTCCCGGCAGTATTTACAACGAAGCTGAAGGCTTGCTAGAACAAATGATAGCTACAAATTTATACAGCGCATATCATCTCACAAGGGTATTACTTCCTTCGATGATTGCAGCAAAAAACGGGCACATTTTTAACCTTTGTTCTATTGCTTCTTTACAAGCTTATCCCAATGGTGGTAGTTATAGCATCAGTAAGTTTGCATTGCTGGGTTTTAATAAAAACCTTAGGGAAGAATTAAAGCCACACAATATAAAAGTAACAGCTGTTTACCCAGGTGCAGTTATGACAGAATCATGGGGAGATTTTGACAACAGTAAACAAAGAATAATGGAGGCAAGTGATATTGCTGCAATGATTGTAGCGGCAACTAAACTTTCTTTACAGGCTGTTGTGGAAGATATTATTATCAGGCCGCAATTAGGAGATCTCTAATGTTACGGATTAGTTGGTTAATACCGAGTTTTTATGACGTCCCTATTTAATAACTTACCATTAACTATTAACATCTTCATTTAACAGTTATTTACAATCATTTTTATCTTTTAAAACAATTATTGGCTTGCTATAATTTACTTTTGCAACACGAGTTATTATGAGCCTTCCAATAAAAAAATTATTACTCCTTTTATTTTTATTGCCAATAATATGTCCGGTAGCTTTACTGGCGCAGGCACGTCTAACAACTACTATTTCCCCATCAACAATTGGCAAAAATGAAACTGCAGAATTAAGGCTAATGATTGAAAATGCCCATCAGGTTACACAAATAAATCCCCCATCATTAAAAGATTTTTTAATTATCAATGGCCCCAACCAGGAAAGCGGAATGGAAACCAACAATGGAGTTACTAAACAATACATTGGCATTACTTACCAGTTACAACCAAAGGCAAAAGGTAATTTTACAATTAGTGGTGCAACAGCAGTGGCTGATGGCAAAACACTAAAATCTAACAGGGTAACAATACAGGTTACCAGCACTTCAGCTGTAAATAATCAAAATAGCAATAGCACTCCATTTGGAGGATTGTCTTTTTTTGATGAGCCAGTACAGCAAACAAATAATAGAGATTTATTAATAAAAAAAGGTGAAAACATAACTGCTAAAATTGATAAAAATATTTTTATTAAAGTAGATGTTGATAAAACCAATTGCTATATCGGAGAACCAATTGTTGTAACTTATAAATTGTATACCCGCCTAAAATCTGAAAGTAATATCATTAAAAATCCATCCTTTAATGGCTTTTCGGTGATTGACCTTAGTCAGCCCGGCAGCTCGTTTTATACAACTGAAAAATTAAATGGCAGAGAATACAATGTGTACACGCTGCGTAAATCGCAATTGTATCCTTTACAAGCAGGAGCAATGGAATTAGAAACCTCTGAAGTTGAAAATAACATCCATTTTGTTAAAGAAGAATTTTTAAAAAATCACCATATAAATTCCAATGATGTTTTAAATGATGATGCAATAGCCGGGCTGCCGACCGAAGCCGTACAGAATGAAAAAATAACGCTCCAAAGTAAGCGGGCAATAATTGATGTTAAAGCTTTACCAGAGATTAATAAACCAGCCTCTTTTAAGGGAGCTGTTGGTAATTTTATGTTAGATGCAGGCATTGAAAAAAATAATTTTACTACTGATGATGTAGGTAAGTTACAACTGCTTATTTCCGGACAGGGTAATATGGATTTGATAAACGCCCCAGAAATTAAATGGCCCGATGGCATTGAAAGTTATGAACCTACAATAAGGGAAGCATTAAATAAACAAGACGTACCTGTAAGCGGAAGTAAAAGATTTGAGTATTCTTTTATAATCACAAAAGCAGGTACCTACACATTGCCCGCCGTGGAGTATAGTTACTTTAATAATTCAGTAGCTTCTTACAAAACACTTACTACCAAACCCTTTGTAATTACTGTTACAAAAGGTACAGGCAAAGCTGCTGCTACAAATAGCCTATCGGGTAAATCAGGTAAGGAGCATTTTTTTGATGCTATTTTTACAAACCGTTTTTGGATTATTATTCCCGTAGCACTCATCATTTTTATAAGCTTGTTTTTTTGGATAAAAAATGAGAATAAAAAAGACACAGCTACAGCCCTTTTCATTAAAGAAAGGGAAAGAAAAACTGAAATTTTAGAAGAAAATGAAATACCGGGTAATCCGTTAGCCAATACAGAAGAACGTTTAATACAGCAGGATAGTAAAGGATTCTATGAAGTTTTAAACAAAGAAATCAGGAATTTTTTAGCTGAGCGTTTAGCTGTTTCGGTTGAAACAATCAATAAAAAAAGAATTGCAGAAGAATTGGATGAAAAAGGAGTTCCAGTTACTACAAGTCTGCAGATACAACAATTACTAAACGATATTGAATGGCAATTATACACTCCCTATACGGATGAAAATAAAATGCAGGAAATGTATCAAACTGCCAATACAATTGTACATTCCCTTTATCCACCTAAGCACTAAAAAAAAGACAGTATCTGGTAAACTATACTTAACAATGCTTATAATTATACCTCTGTATATTTATATCCTACCCCTCTTACAGAATGAAAATATTTTGGGTTGCGACTATCTTCTTCAAAATATTTACGAAAGCTTAAAATAAAATTATCAATGGTTCGGGTTGTTGGATATACACTGTAACCCCACACAGCCTGTAAAATTTTTTCTCTTGTAACAACTTCATTTTTATTTTCAATCAGCAGCTTTAAGAGCATAATCTCTTTATTTGTTAATTCAATCGTTTCACCATCCTTAGTAATACATTCCAGGGCTTTAAAATCTATTTGGCTTTTGCCAAATTTATAAATCTGTTCCAGCGGTTTTCTAATAGCCAATCGCTGACTTTTAGCTACCAACTTATTTACCCTCAGCAATAATTCTTCCAGGTTAAATGGTTTGGTTAAATAATCGTCTGCTCCCTTTTTTAAACCCAAGACCCTATCGGCACTATTATTTTTAGCACTCAGTATTAAAATGGGAATATCATTGTTCTGTAAACGAATCCTTTCACAAACACTGATGCCATCCAGTTCAGGCAACATTACATCTAATACCATTAAATCAAAATGCTCTTGTGCCACTGCTTTAAGGGCTTCCAATCCATCGGATGCACAGGTAACTTCATAATCTTCCAACTCCAGGTTTAGCTTTAATGCTTCTTGCAGATTCTCTTCATCTTCTACCAGTAATATAGATATTTTTTTATCTGTCATTATTTTATATTATTAGTAGCTGAATGTTATAATGTTAGGTACGGAATATCATTGTAAAATTACTGCCGTTTGGAATGTTATCTGTTAATGAAATAGTTGCATTGTGTTGCGCTGCAATTTTTTGGGTAAGGTACAATCCTAAGCCCGTTCCCCTTGCACCCTTTGTTGCAATATTACCCGTACGATAATATTTATCAAATACTTTTTTCTTTTCTTCATCCACTATGCCTTTTCCTTCATCTTTTATTGAAAGAAAAATTTGATTATTACCCGGGTGAAGCAATACTGTTAAAGGTTTTTCTTTAGGCGAATACTTAATGGCGTTATCCAGTAAATTATTTACACCCATTTGTAATAATAACTTATCGCCATTTACAAATATATCTTCCTCAATAAGTATATGAATATCCCTTTGGGGAAAACGGATTGTGTAATCTTGCACACACTCATTTACTAATTCTGAAAGGTTGATCTCTTCTTTTGTAATGCCGTACCCACCTGCATCTATCTGCGACGACAATAGCATATTATTGCAAAGTGCGTTTAAACGGTTGGTTTCCTGTATCGTATTTTGAATGAGTTTTTGCTGTTGTTTTTCTTCTAATTTTCGCTTTTGAAGGGTTTCTAAATTGAGCTTGGTAACAGCAATGGGTGTTTTTAATTCATGCGTAATGGCCATCATAAAATTTTGCTGCTGCTGGCTCGATTTTAGTTGTTGCCGCACCGCCCTAAAAATAAAAACAGCACTTGCCAAAATCAATAAAAGAAAAGTGCTTCCTTCTCCAATATATTGGATAGTTTTTCTTTTTTCGATGGCGGTTAATTTTGCCATTTCATCAAAATAAACAGGGCTGTCTTTTTTTATCTGCTCTTTTTCATATTGAATCATTTGGCGATTTTGGTTGTTTAACTCAATAAACCAATACACCAATGCCGCTACAATGTAAACCAGTAATACCCAGTACACCATAAATATTAAACGCAAAGACTTTGTTTTAAAAAAAGAAAATGTCATTGTAGCTGTATTAAATACATCAACTAAAAAGAAGAACCCACTGTGTACTTATTTAATTTTTTCTACCCTAATACCAACGCTCATAATGTTTGGAAGTGGATTCTCCCGCATGATGTGTGCCACTGAAAACTTGTAAATACCAGCTTTGTTAAACTTTACAGGGCCATTGGTGATTAGTTTACGCAGTTCCCAAATATCATCCATCCCGGTGCCTTCCCAACCCTTGGTATCGGAGCCTAATTGCAACTCAAATTTTTGGTACCTGGTAGTGTCGCCCGGCGATTGCGTGCCTACGTTGAGCCAGATATTATTGTAACGGTAAGCATCTGTATGCCGCAATACAATAAACAGGTTATAAGATGTTGTTGTATCCTTTATTTCAAAATTGAAAGCAGGCTTAAAAGCATACGACCATTGGTTTTGGGGAACAATACTATTTTTTTCAAATTCATCCAGCTTTGTGCAGGCAGTTAACCATAAGCATATACTTATAATTAAAAGCAATAAAACACCGGGAAACTTTACAGATAAATATACCTTTTGTGCCACAAAATAAATTTATACAAAAATACTGCTCTTTGTTAATTCAATAACAAAAAGCAGTTGTTACAATACATTTAAAATCTGTTCCTTTGCTTTTTCCAATTCGTCCTTCATCGTTACTACGCATTTTTGAATTTCGGCATCGTACGCTTTGCTGCCGGTGGTATTTATTTCTCGGCCTATTTCCTGTATAACAAAAGATAGTTTCTTTCCTTTTGCTTCATCACCATTTGCCAACAGGTCTCTAAAATATTCGCAATGTTGTTTTAAACGAACCTGCTCTTCATGAATATCAATTTTTTCAATGTAGTAAATTAGTTCCTGCTCCAGTCTGTTGCCATCATAATTTTCTTTGCCTACATGGGCTTCCAATAACTGTACAATCTCTTCTCTGATGCGTTTAATGCGGTTAGGTTCCAGTTTTACAATTGCTTCCTCTTGCGCATTAATATTGGTGATGCGTTTAAATAGATCTTTCTCAAGGCTTGCACCTTCTTCTTCTCTGTGTTTGTTTAATTCAGATAAAGCTGTTTGTAAAACTTTTTTAAATTCTTCAAAGTCATTATCATTTAGCATATCGTTGGTAGGTGTTACCACTTCAGGCAGGCGCAACAACGCACTTAAAACTGAGTTAGTGTCAATACTCAACTCTCCGGCTAATTCTTCAATTTGACGGTAATACGCTTTAATTAAATCAGTATTGATGTTTACCGGTTTAGAAGTACCGTTTTGTTTGATGGTAATAACGCAGTCAATTGTTCCTCTTACCAACTGTTCCTGCAAAATATTTCTGATGTCAAATTCATAAGGACGTAACAAAGGTGGCAGCCTCAATTGCATTTCAAATTGTTTTCCGTTAAGGGATTTTATTTCTACCAAAAAAGTTTTATCGTTCACAGTTTGTTCTGCCCGGCCAAAGCCAGTCATTGATTTAAGCATAGTAATATTATATTTTATTTACTTAGATGAAAAGAAGAAAGTACAAGTTATAGGAAATAAACTCATTTGCTTGATTTGTATAAATCATTTCTTCCGGGAAAAAGAAAATGATAAGCCTCCCCCTCTGTTAATATCCTCATTTCGCCTGGTTGCAGGGATTCAATACTGCACTTTTCAATTCGGTAACGAATAAGCCTAAGCGTAGGAAAACCTACTGCAGCTGTCATTTTGCGTACCTGCCTGTTTTTACCTTCTGTCAGCATCAGTTTTATCCAACTTGTTGGCAGGTTTTTTCTAAATCGGATGGGGGGATTTCTATCTGGTACAACCGGTAGCGTTTTAAATGCGGTTACCTTACATTTTTTGGTACGATATGTTTTACCGTCTACGGAAATATCTACTCCATGTTCCAAATCATGAATTGCCTCATCTGTTATTTCACCATCTAACTGCACCCAATATTCTCTTTCATGAGCAAAAGAAGGATTTAGTAATTGATGGTTTAGTTTTTTATCATTTGTAAGCACCAATAATCCTTCACTATCATAATCCAATCTACCTACAGCATATACATTAACGGGTACTACAAAAAAATCTTTGAGTGTTTGTTTTCCTTCGCCAGAAGTAAATTGCGATAACACGTTAAATGGTTTGTAAATGATGCAGTAATATTCCAATGAAAATTAAATTAATGAAGTATGAAAATAAAAATATTGAACATTAAAATTAAACGATTGCGAAAGATTAAAACAATTTTGATTGCCTTGTAAAAATAATAAAGCCCGACATTTAATAGCCAGGCTTTGTTACATTAATGGGTTAGTAAGTACCAGAAAATAAATTTTCTTACACAATATTAAAAAGAATTTGTTCTAACCAAAAAATATTTCAATAAATTTTATGCACATTTTATTTTATGCTGTGGATAAGGGTGCTGCAATTGAAGTGTTGAAATGAAATTAATGAGAAGAATTTTGATTGCTATTTTTACATTTTATAAAATGAAATAAAATATTAATTCGATAAGAGTACTGTCAATACTAGTGTTTCAGCGAATTTTATTTTTAACAAAATGATTCTGAAAAAATATACCCAGGAAGAAGAAATATTTTTATTTAATAAAAATATCGCTTTTTTAATATAAAATTTTAGGCAAAAAAAATTCAAAATATTTTATAATTTATAATTTTTTTTTAAGCGTGGAGCTTAATTTTTGTTTGCTACGCTAATAAAAAAAAGCAGCCTACCTTTAATAAAATTTTATTTACATGCAATTCCCTTCCCCCGTTTCTGTACAATGGATAGCTAGTTTTATTAATGCTGAATTAATTGGCAATGTTACTGGACTTGCAACCGGCATCAATGAAATTCACAACGTGGAATTTGGTGATCTTGTTTTTGTTGATCATCCAAAATATTATGATAAATGTATTAACAGTGCTGCAAGTTTTATCATTATCAATAAAACAGCCAGTATACCCGATGGAAAAGCATTATTACTTGTTGATGATCCGTTTGAAGCATACAGCAAAATTGTTCAGCATTATGCTCCCTTTATACCCTCTTTAAAAGCTATCAGCGAAAGTGCAGTTATTGGAGAAGGGTCTGTTGTAATGCCCAATAGTTTTGTTGGCAACAATGTGCAGATTGGAAAAAATTGTATTATTCATCCCAATGTTAGTATTTATGACGGTTGTATTTTAGGTGATAATGTAGAGATACATTCCGGCACTGTTATTGGCAGTGATGCTTTTTATTTTAACACTAAAAAGAACCGTGAATTGTGGTATAAAAAAATGAGCAGTTGCGGCATTGTTTTAATAGAAGATAATGTAGAAATTGGAGCCAATTGTACGATAGACCGAGGAGTGAGTTCGGTAACTAAAATTGGTAATGGCACTAAATTTGACAACCTGATTCATGTTGGTCATGATACTGTTATTGGCAAAAATTGTTTGATTGCAGCACAGGTGGTTATAGCAGGTTGTGTAATTATAAAAGATGGTGTTACACTTTGGGGACAAGTAGTAGTAAATAAAACGTTGACAATTGGCGAAAATGCTGTGTGCCTTGGTACAACAGGTGTTACAGCTAGTTTAGAAAGTAATAAAACCTACTGGGGCATGCCTGCACAGGAAGCTGGTTTGGCAAGAAGGGAATTGGTTTGGATAAAACGAATTCCGCAGTTATGGGAAAAGGTGATGGGGAAATAGCTTGTAGACTAAAATCTGAAAGCAAAATGCAGAAAGCTTTAGCTGGGTTGATAAACTTGTTGATACACTATGGCTACCTTCATTCTACCCAACAGAACGCCCTATCGATTTACCGGCAAAAGATTACTGTGGTACAAAATCATATGGTAATACATCCGCTACTTTTTGCCAGGTCCAGTACCCGTTAATGGTGATATCATTCTGATCAAAAAAATATCCATTTTGCTCAATGCCAATACCCTGTTCAGGTGCAATGGTTAATACCGACAGTTGAAACTTTCTTGCCACATCGGCTGTTTGCGAAATATACAATGAATCTGGCGCCGCTTTGTTATACAAAACAGCTATATTTTGTTGATTGGGCATAACCTCAACCAATAGCGTGCTGTCATTTTTACTATAATTCAATGCCCCATAAAAATCAACTACATGTATGGCTGTTTCAACTTCATTGTTTTTTGCTAACAACTGAATTTCAAATCCTTCTTCCTTTATTCTTTTACTATATACACTGCGCATAAAATGTAAAGTAGATCCTAAATAAACTTTTATCCGATTACTATTCCAGGCTGCATGCTGAGCTTCATCTGTTGGTTGCATGTCCTTAAACAAGGGGTATCCTGAATAAATACTTAGCTGTGATGTATACTCATGCGTAAAAGAATCCAGCGTATATTTTATACTATAACCCAATGCTTTATTTTCAATCTCCAGGGGAGCTGTTGCCAACACCTTTAAACGGTTCTTCTTTTTGTAATAATAAAATTTTAATACTTCTTTATTTTTTATTGTGCACTGGCTGCTGTTAGCGGTTTTACCAATAAAGTTTTCTTCAAAAAAACTACCATATTTTTCAAGTCCGTCTTTTACTTCATTGCTTGATTTTATTACCACATCTTCCAATGACTTTTCCTTTTGAGCCACTTCAATAACAATATTTTTATCCACCGCATCTGCAGTGGTGATGCGCCTGTTGACAGTTTGGTAACCAGTAAATGTGATGATGAGATCATAGCCGCCATTAAATAAACGAAGTGTAAAACTACCTTGTTGATCAGTTGCTGTGCCAATGGTAGTATTTTGTGCAAATACAGAAGCGCCTTGCAGTGGTAATTTTGTAGTAGCATCCAGCACTTTACCAGTTATTAGAAATGCATCTGACTGAGCAATTATGTTCACGGATGCAAAAAGCAGGTATAAGAATAAAAAAACTTTTTTCATTTGATAATTATTTAAAGCAGCCATAGCTGCTTGCCTGATACTGATAAAAAAAAGCAACAGTTAAACGATTAAATACAGTTAAAATTTTATCTATAATAATAATTTCATTTGCACAAAAAACTACTTCTAATTACTAACGTTTTTAAAGCAAATGTAATTTATTGATTGTTAAGTTTTTGTTGCAATGCAGCACACGTTTGGGTAATGGTTTCTTCTATGGTACGGTAACTAAACTGTGGTAAAAATTGTTTCAGTTTTGTATTATCATAGTTTGCTTTTTGCATTGCTGATGTAGCTGTTTCTTTTGTAAGCAAAGGTGTTTTACCAGTGAAGCTACTTTTAAAAGCCTCCAGTCGCCACACTAATTTTGCAATTAATGGCGTAACTTTTTTATGCGGTATTTTTTTATTAAAAGCGATGGCGATTAAATTAAATATTTGTTGATAGGTTCTGTTGGCCGCATTAACAATAAACCGTTCAGAAGATATAGTACTCTCCATTAATAGAATCAAAATGGCAGCCACATCCCTTACATCAACAAAACCGTTTACACCTTCTGCATACCACGGAAATTCATCATAAGCCGATTTGAAAATTTGCGAACTACCACCATGCCAGTCTCCTTCACCTAAAATAATAACAGGATTTACTATCACTGCATCCAATCCTTCACCAATGCCCCGCCATACTTCCAGCTCGCCTAAATATTTACTTTCTCCATAATTGCTTTTAGCGGTTTCTTCCGTCCACACCATTTTTTCATCAATAAGTGTATCGTTCTTTACGATGCCCAAAGCTGCTACAGAACTTACATGAACCATTTTTGTAACACTTGCTGCCAAGGCTGCATTAACTATGTTGGCTGTGCCTTCAATATTTATTTTAAATAATTCCTTTTTACGCTTGGGGTCAAATGTAACAATAGCTGCACAATGGTATACCTCTGTAATGCCCTGTTGCATTACTTCTTCCAGACCTACTACATCTAAAATATCACATTGAAAAGGAATTAAGTTAGTAGAATTAAATGTTGGCAACAACGTTTTGTTGTATATCGCAGTTACTTTTTTACCCTGCTTAAGCAGTTGTGTAATAACTTCTTTTCCTAATAAACCACTGCCGCCTGTAACAAGAATCATATTGAGATATTGTTATTTTTAATTACGAAGATAACCTCAATATACTTAAAGCTAAATAACCCATTTTAAAATATTTATTTGTGGGGATAAAACACATTCAAAACATTTTCCGCCGCAACTTTCATTCATTTTTTCTGTAAAATTTCATTCAGTATTATCTACAAAATTAAAAGTCGATTCTGTAACTACAGCGGAAGTAATTTATGTTTTCTCTGTAAAATAAAAAACGGTTATGCAATTATATTACAACGCCGTTAAGGTAAAATCAAGATAGGCATTCCAATATCCTTGCAAAGTAAAAACGCATTGGATTTATAGGGGTAACATGTAACAAAATGGCTTGAATTAAAGGCATTGAATTATATTTTTATAATATTATTTTTTGCATTGAATTAAGAAATATATATTTGAAATATAGTATTTTAAATGGGTGATATTGTGTTGATCATATAAAAAATTATACAAAATTTTTACGTTTTTGCTTATTCTAATAAAGTATAAAATATAACTTACCATTAAAATTGGAAATATTCCACAAAAATAATTTAGGGTTATACCTTTAAAATTTTTTCAGATTTATGATATTTAATTCTGTTGAATTTGTATTCTTTTTTATTATTGTAATAATTACCTATTTTTTTAATACCAAATAAATTTAGATGGGGTTTACTATTAGCTGCAAGTTGTTATTTTTATATGGCCTTTGTACCTGTTTACATCTTAATTCTTGGCTTCACAATAATAATTGACTATTTCGCAGGTATTTTTATTGAAAACGGTGTTATTAAAAAAAGAAAACTTTTTTTAATAATTAGTTTAATAGCTAATATTGGCATTTTAGCCATCTTTAAATACTACAATTTTTTAAATCAAAATTTAACGGAGCTTCTAGGTTCTCTGCATACAAGCAATCCAATCCCTTTCTTAAAAATTTTATTACCCATTGGGTTATCATTCCATACGTTTCAAGCAATGAGTTACACTATTGAAGTGTACAGAGGAAATCAAAAAGCGGAGAGAAATTTTGGAATTTATTCATTGTATGTAATGTTTTATCCTCAATTAGTAGCTGGGCCAATTGAACGTCCCCAAAATTTATTGCATCAATTTAGAGAAACACATCATTTTAATTATGGCCGGCTCCAGCAAGGATTAAAATTAATTCTTTGGGGATTTTTTAAGAAAATTGTAATTGCTGACAGGCTAGCATTACATGTCAATGAGATCTATAATCGTCCTTTGGAACATAGTGGAATAAGTTTATTATTGGCTACTGTTTTTTTTGCATTTCAAATTTATTGTGATTTTTCTGCCTATTCAGATATAGCAATAGGGTGCGCAAAAATTATGGGATTTGATTTGATGACTAATTTCAAACGGCCATATTTTTCAACCAGTATTTCAGAATTTTGGAAAAGATGGCATATCTCTTTGTCAACCTGGTTTAAAGACTATTTATATATTTCTTTAGGAGGAAACAGGGTATCAATTCCAAGGTGGTATTTTAATTTATTTATTGTGTTTTTAATAAGTGGACTATGGCATGGAGCTAATTGGACATATATAATTTGGGGAGCATTAAATGGTCTCTATTTAATATTTGCCATAATTTTGCAGAAAGCTAAAAATAATATCAATGTATTTACAGGAATAAATAAATTTCCAAGAATAAATCTTTTCTTCCAGATACTAATAACATTTATGTTGGTTTGTTTTTCATGGATTTTCTTTAGGGCAAATAATGTGTCTGAAGCTTTTTTAATCATTAAAAGAATTTTTACTAACCGGGGACCCCTATCTTATGATAAAGATGACCCTTCTTCTTTTATCTTTTCTTTTGCATCAATTCTAATGCTTTTTTTAGTAGAATTTAAAAGAGAGTTTTTTAATAAAAAATTTTCCTTTCTTAATAATGAAAATTGGATTATAAATAATCTTTCCTATGCGCTGTTAATTATTATTATTCTATTAATTGGTGTATTTGATGGAGGGCAATTCATTTATTTTCAATTTTAAATAAATATTATTCATGAAAATTTTAGATAAAATAATTGGAAAAAATATACACTTAAATTTTGTGATTAGGCTACTATTTTTATTACTAATTGTATTTATTCTTGATTTTACTGTAGGTAAAACTTTACGATATTTTTATTTTAAAGAACAGTTTGGGCGTCAGTACAGAGCAACCTATGCAATTGATAAATGTAGCGCTGAAGTTGTAGTATTTGGCTCCTCCAGAGCATACCATCATTATATGCCAAATATTATTGAGGATAGTTTAAAGCAGACCTGTTATAATACAGGCAGTCCCGGACAATTTTTATTGTTTAATTATGCAATTTTAAAAGCTGTACTTAAAAGGTATACTCCCAAAATAATTATTTTAGATTTAACTGCAAATAGTTTAGGCGTTGAAAAATTAAGTTACGACCGATTATCTTTTCTATTACCTTATTACAAAGATCACCCAGAAATGCGTTCAGTAATAGATTTAAAAGGACCTTATGAAAAATATAAACTCATTTCTTCAATATATCCATTCAATAGTGAATTACTAATGATTGCAGGCGGAAATTCGGATCATTTTAAAGCAAAAAGTGTAGACTACCATGGATATAAACCATTAAATAACATATGGGATAAACCTATTAAAATACAAGGCGATGAACCTTACGAAATAGATAGTGTGAAACTAAAAATTTTAAACTTATTTATTAAAGATTGCCAGGCTGTAGGCATAAAGCTTTACTTAGTATATTCTCCCACTTTTACAAATTTTACTAAAATAGATTATTCTATTATTACAGCTAAACAAATTGCACAAGACTACAATATTCATTTTTTCGATTTTTCAAATGATACAACTTTTAATAACCATCCAGAATTGTATGATGATAAAGATCATTTAAATGCTAAAGGTTCTGAATTATTTACCAATAAGTTTTTAAATAAAATAAATAATAACTAAAATTATAAACATTGAATTAAAAGTTAAAAGTCCTTTTAATGAAAAGACAGCCTTCGGCTTAAATTATGCAATTATATTACAACGCCATTAAGACAAAAGCAAGGTAACTCTTAGGCATTTGAAATAGAAGCTTTCCAATAAATCATTAAAAAAAAGCCAGATCCATGAATTATAAAAACATAACTAAATGACTAAACTTAACTGAAATATTTTAATGTTCTTTCTTAAAAAAAATTGAAACTACCTGACAGTAAAAAAAGTAAAACTGAATTGTTATTTATTAGTTTTGAGATATTTTTTTTACCTCCGCCTTCATTTTATCATTGGCAGTAATAGCAAATTCAACCCTACGGTTTGAAGCCCTATTTGCTTCGCTTAAATTATCCACTTTAGGTTGTGTTTCGCCATACCATTTAATGGTTAATCTACCAGACGGAATGCCATTGGCTTTTAAAAAATCACCCACGGCATCAGCCCTTCTTTGCGATAGCGACAAATTATATGGCGCTGTGCCCACATTATCTGTATGTCCTTCAATCAAAATATTTGTTTCAGGATATTGATTAAATATTTTTACTAATTTATCAAGTGAAAGTTTTGAATTTGTCGTAATGCTAGATTGATTGGTAGCAAAAAAAACGCCTGCATTAGACCCGTCAGGATTTTTTTCATCAAACGTTACATTGATTCCTTCTTCCACTCTTTTTACCTGTGCGCCGGGCACTTCCTCCTTAATTGCTTCGGCCTGTCTGTCCATTTTATCCCCAATCAAACCTCCGGCAACACCACCTACAACTGCGCCAATCAATGCACCCAAAACTGTATTGCCTTTTTTGCCTACATTATTGCCAATAATACTGCCAATAGCAGCGCCACCTGCTGCTCCAACAGTAGCTCCCTTCTGCTTGTTATTCATTTTCTTTGTTGTATTGCAACCTGATAAAATGGTTAACATTGCCGCAAAAACCAACACTAAATTTCCGATAAATTTTTTCACGTTCTACTATTTTAAAAACTATTTTTTTACAAAATTGTAAACATATCCTGCAGGATTCCCTTCGAATAAAATATGCGATTTTAATTGCATGGTAGTATTCGTTAATTGTGAAATCTCCAATCTAAAGCCATCTCCATTATCCATTGGATTTTTTTTTTCATCCAATCGCTTAAATTGAAACTGCTTTTCTCCGCCTTTAGGCTCATAAATAGACCATCTTATCGTACGATTAAGCGCATTACATAAGCTACCATTTGCATTTATATTGTAATTACCTAAACTATTACCCGACATGAAATTCCAGGAGCTACCCACAAAACAGGTAAAGGAAGCCTCGTTAAAAATTGAAGCTGTTACCTTACCGTTAATACCTTCTGTAGTAATGGTTTCTAACATCCAGTTGCCATTTATTTTTTTCTTTATAGAACCAGCTTCTTTTGAAACAGTGCAACTATTGAGTACAATCGCAACAATCAAACTACCAGTTAATTTTAATAAGTTTTTCATAAATACATCCTATTGTTTTACGGGAAAGGCAATTAAGGTGCCATAAAAATTACATTACAAGGTGAATGCAACACCAGGGAGTGGTCATAATAAAATATTTTTTTTGAGGAAGTATTTCTACAATTATAAATATGGGGAGGTATAAATTATAAAATCAATATAATTGTAATTAAAAGTTTGTTATACCGCTGCAGTAAACTGTTTTAAAAAACGCACATCGTTTTCACTAAATAAACGAAGGTCCTTTATCTGGTATTTTAACATCGTAATTCTTTCAACCCCCATACCAAAAGCAAAGCCGGTGTATTTATTACTATCAATACCACAGTTATTCAATAAATTAGGATGGGCCATACCACAACCCAATATTTCTACCCAACCGGTTTGCTTACAAACGTTACAGCCTGGGCCACCACAAATCAAACAGCTAATATCCATTTCGGCACTCGGTTCTGTAAATGGAAAATAGCTTGGCCTAAAACGAATTTTAACTTCTTTACCAAACATTTCCTGCACAAAAAAATACAATGTTTGTTTTAAATCGGCAAAAGAAACATTTTCTGCTATGTACAAGCCTTCCACCTGGTGAAAAAAACAATGTGCTCTTGCGCTAATTGTTTCATTTCGGTACACACGGCCGGGACAAATAATACGGATGGGCAATTTTCCCTTTTCCATTTCCCTCACCTGTACACTACTGGTATGTGTACGCAATAACCAGTCTGGATTTTGGTTGATATAAAAAGTATCCTGCATATCACGGGCAGGATGATTTTCGGGTAAATTAAGTGCGGTAAAATTATGCCAGTCATCTTCTATTTCCGGCCCTTCGGCTACAGCAAAACCTAACCGTTGAAAAATCGAAACAATGCGGTTGCGTACCAAACTTATAGGATGGCGGCTGCCTAAAGGCAATGCATCAGCCGGTAAAGAAAGATCCTGTTCATTGCATGTATTTAATACTTCTGTGCTGGTAGTCACTTTCAATGCTTCGTATTTTGTTTCTGCAAACAATTTAAATTCATTCATTATTTGCCCAAATTCTCTCTTTTTATCAGCCGCTACGTTTTTCATTTCGCCCATCACCTCTTTTACCAATCCTTTGGTACCCAAATATTTAATTCGAAATGCTTCCGCCTCCTCCGTTTTTGTAGCTATAAAGTCGCTTATCTCTGACTTGTAATTATTGATTTTTATTAATAAATCGTCCATGTTGCAAAAATAAGGAAATGTGCGCTACCTGCTACGCAGCAGCTTGCAGTTGCAATAAAATAATACTTTATCAGATTCGGCAATTTAACTACCCGTTGGTGCGCCAGTAACTGCTTTCAAACCCGATAACATTAACTCATAACTTATAACTCATAACTATTTGATAAGTTTGCTGCAAATTAAAAACGGATGTACGACCTGCAAGATTTTTTATTACCCATCAATATCCATAGTTTAAATGACGACAAAGGATATAACGACGGACAAATAGCCAAACATATTTTGATCAATGAAGGAGAAATGCCCGATTTGGAAACTGCCGATATTGTGTTGGTAGGTGTGGGCGAATCAAGAGGCAGTGGGGTATTTGATGCTTACAATGATGCGCCAGATATAATTCGTAAACAATTATTTCAATTGCATTATTGGCATACGGATATTATCCTTGCAGACATTGGAAACATAAAAACCGGTGCTACTTTACAGGATAGTTTTGCTGCCATATCTACTGTTTTATCCGAATTGTTGCGACTTAATAAAACAGTGGTACTATTGGGCGGATCGCATGATATTACGTTAGCACAATATTTTGCTTATGGTAAAGTAAATAAAGTGGTAGAAGCTACTTGCATTGATGCCAACATCGACCTTCGAGGTGAGAGCGCCTTAAGAAGTGAAAACTTTTTATTGGAGATGCTAACCGGCGAACCCAACCTTGTAAAGCATTATAATCATATTGGTTTTCAAAGTTATCTTGTACACCCCCGCATGCTGGAAACTATGGACAAATTGCATTTTGATTGTTTCAGGGTAGGAAAAGTAAAAGAAAGCATTGAAGAAATGGAGCCTGTTTTACGCAACACTCATTTATTAAGTTTTGATATTAACGCTATAAAAAACAGCGATGCACCTGCCAACGAATGTAGCCCCAATGGCCTTACCGGCGAAGAAGCATGTATGCTTACACGATATGCAGGCATGAGCACCAACATTAGCAGTTTTGGCATTTATGGTTACCAGCCAAGATCGGATGTGCATGATTTAACAGCCAAACAAATAGCACAAATGCTGTGGTATTTTATTGATGGCAAGAGCCGCAGCAAACAGGAAGCTTCCATGGAAGACAGTGCCAACTTTAATGAGTATCATACCGTATTTGCCGAGGTAGACACAAGGTTTTTACAAAGTCGCAAAACCGGCCGTTGGTGGATGCAGTTACCCGATAAAAAAATGATTGCCTGTAGCTACAACGATTACCTCAGTGCCAGCCGCAATGAAATTCCTGAGCGCTGGTTAAGAACACAGGAAAGGAATTAGATAAAGCGAAATCAAAGATTTTATCAAAAAAATACCACAATGAAAATTAACTGCCGACTAAATAAAAATAAATATAACAGCATTAATTTTCATAGTGTCATCGGTGCATTTATACCAAACGGAAGTAAAGTAACTCAATCCGTTCATCGGCATGCCTACGTAGACATTTGGCTTACAGTTGGCAGTTTATCAAAATCATTCATAAAGATTTTTTATTGCTTCTTTACGATTTGCTCCGCAATATTTTTTTTAACATCCTGTTCAATATCGAAACAAATTTCCAAACAAGCGGCAGCGATTTTACTAAAAGATTCCATCATCAACACCGGCCACATCGGCATCAGTATTTATGAGCCAGCTACAAATAAATACTGGTATAATCATGAAGCAACCAAATTCTATGTTCCTGCAAGTAATGTAAAATTGTTTTCGTTATATGCAGGGTTA
>JANXSK010000166.1 GCA_025352695.1 Ferruginibacter sp.
ACAATCTTTTGTTTGAAAGCTTCTGTGTAGAATAATTGCTGTGCCCCTTTTCGAACGGAGCTTTGTTTTTTGCTCATTTTTTGTCCTGTTTTAAGTTGACTTATCCACTTTTTTGGAGTCAACCTATTTCAGGACTATGCATTTACGCCCAACGTTTTAGTATTTGCGAAGGCAGGGAATTCATTGATTGTCCAGCCCGGTATAAATGCCTAATTGAAAATATATCGTTGAAGTTAAAAACAAAAGCCGAACATTAAACCTCCCGAACCGCCGCTGATGCTTCGCTAGCCTTTTGTCGTCAAGTTGTTTTTTTATCTTTTGCTCCCATAATTAAAAGCCACAAACAAGTTCCTATTTCACCAAAGCTTGCAGGCAAACTTATGTATGATGATATTCCAATTTTAGAATAATTTGGAATTAGAGTGTGTCCTACGAAATTTATTAAATAACCAAAGCAGCCAAGCATTAGTAATACACCCAAAATTTTAGGTAAAAAATCTGATTTGGAAACTAAATATCCGAACGGAAATAGCCACAACCCTGAAAATATGTGAACAATTCGTAAACCGTTTTCATATTGGTTAAGGTATAACATTACATGTGATTGAATTTGTTCAATAGAAAAACCATTGTGGCTATTTGTGTCAATGACAAGCGAAAGTATGTTGAATAGGTTTTGAGCATTTAAGAAAAATATTGGCACACTTATAATTGCTAAAAGAACCATAAGTTTAGCATAATTTTCATTGACTGGCTTTAATAATTTGTACAAAAAAAGTGGCAAAAAAAGAAAGAAAGCATAGCAAAGTAAACCACTTACAATCCAAAGTCGGAAAAGTGATTGGGAAGAAGCAATATTTTGATACGTTATTGATACGTTGTTTGATATAACAAGTTTAGACGGAACATACATTAAACTAAAAATCCCCGTCAATATCACACCTAAATAAATAAGTCCTGCAATTCTTGCCAATTTTTTGTTCGAAAGTTCTGTTGACATACTTAGGGTATTATTGGTTTATCTCTTTGCTTTTTGCCCATTTCCAAGCATAGAATACAACTAGTGCTGTTATACAACTTTCTACTATTGCTAAAAACACATAAAAAGTACGCCAGGGTATGATTGAAGTCAATGCTATTAATACCATAAGGGCAGTATAAAATATTCCTAAAACAATATTTAGTTGTCTGTTAATAGTTGGTTTTAATATTATGGATAAAAAAACCATTAGTGCAGGAATAGCTAACAATATTGATGCTGCAAATAATTTAAATGGAGAATCTAACAGATTTACTCCATTTACAAGTCCTTGTGTTTTTTGGGGAACATATAACTCAAAGTAGTCGCCATATAAGTAGCAAAGTGTTACAGATGTCCAAAGAACTGAAAGTTTGATTTTGATATTAACTTTAATATCTTCAAAATTATTTCTATTTCTCTTATTCGAGTTCATTTTTTTAAATACTTAATTAGCACACTACGTTTTGTACTTTGGAAATGCTACAGAACAAATAAATATTTATAGTCCACTGTAATTAGGATACGGTCTGCAGTACGCTTGCCACCAATGGCCAGGGCTTGCTGCAGGGCTGGAATTCATTGCTCGTCATGCCCGGAACCGCTGTCCAATTGAAAACATAAAGTTTAAGTTAACAACAAAAAACCAAATTGAAACTCGTCTGCCGGAACTAAAGTACAGCGAGACAATTCTTACTCCGGACAATAATATTTACCAATAGCTTGTAGCTATAAAAAAAGGCGTTGTTTTAAGAAGCACTTTTTACGTATTAATTTAATTATTGAGGTAGCAGCACCTGGTCAATTTTATGCAAAACGCCATTTAAATAATGCTGATCGCTTGTACCAATCGGATCGGGTAATAATGGTGAGGAATTGGTAATAATGTTTGAAGCCGATGCATTGGCGATTCCCTTAATGGTGGCAGCACTAACAAATGGCGCACCAAATGTTGCCTTTAAAGCAACGCCGGGATGTGTTGGTACAGCTCCATTTAACAAGGTTGGATAATAAGTACTACTGGTAGGGAAATTATTTGTAAATGCCCTTTTACCAAAAATATGATACACTATAATTCCTTTAACAGTTTGTGCGGTTAAAGCTCCATACAATGCTGGATTACTAAATACTGCCGGTGTAGAAGCTAAAGCACTTGCATTTGTAAGTGTTAGTGGTGGTGCATTTATAGCTGCAATTGTGGCGGCATCCGTTGGCGTCATTCCTCCACCTATGTATGCGGCGGTTAGTTGTAGTGTAACAACAGGCAATAAGGCCTTGTAAATGGCGCCTGTAAGCAATGCTTTAAAAGCTGCATCTGTGGGAGCAAATACAGTAAGATTTGCACCGATATTGAGTAATGCACCCTGCAACGTTCCGGGTGCTGCAGTACCACTATCTGCACGATTGATGGCTGCTTTTAAATAAGTTAATCCAGTATCTGCACTTATCCTGTCCCACAAAAAACGTTGTGGTGGCGTAACTAAAAAAGCAGTGTGGTGTATTACGCCATTGGATGCTTTCAGGTCGACAGCGGTGATAGGAATATTGTTAACCCATGGGCCATTATTGGTAGTAGGAAAAGTTGTTAATCTTAAAAAAGCACTTACCGTTGGTGCAGGATTTAAAATGGAAGGATACTGTAAATTTGGAAAAGTTGCCGGTATACTGGTAGAAAATAATGGTTGTGGTAAAATATTGTAACTAACAATGCCAGCAGCAGCTGCCTGCGGAAAACTAGTTGTTATAAATCCTGAGAAAACGGCATCGGGTGCAGCCATTGGTATTTGTCCGCGTGAGACTGCATTAATAAAAATTTTCATGGCCATATTACCCGGTACAAACATAGTATTGGCAGCAGCAGGGTCAGAGATTTTGTCTATCAAACCAGCCTTTGCAATAAGCCGATAATATAAACTATCGGATGGAGTTGCGGCAATTGTTGCACCAAGCGTTAAACCTGTTGCAGCTGTACTACCAGGTTCTGTAAATTGTTCCGGTTCTTTATTGCAGGATGATAATACGACCATTGCCGCAACAACCGGTAGTAAATAAAGCGCTCTTATGTTGGTTATATATTTCATATAAAAAGTTTTTTATTTTTTAAGTAAGCGTTTCTGTTTATTTAAAGTTTTTTAATAAACATTGTAACCAAAACTCAGGTAATACAAGCCTCCTATGTGAGCGTTACCAACAGCATTGTAATAATATTGATTCAGCAAATTATTGGCACCTAATTTAAGGATAGACTTGGTTTTTGGAAGTTTAAAACTTACCTGTGCATCTACCGTTTGTATGGAAGGTAAATTGCCATTGGCTAAATCTCCCTGAAAGTAAAATGCATCCTGCCACCTGTATGCTACTGCAAATCCCAGACGATTTGCTTTACCAAAACCTGAGTTGGCAAAAGTTGCATTTACTTTATATTTTGGTGAATTAAAAGAAGCGATAAAGTTTGCAGGCACATCTGTTAAATTATCTGAAGCAGCATTTAAACTGATGGTATAATTTCCTGATAATTTATAATCTAACCCAATACCAACGCCGTACGTTTTTACTTTAGAAGAAGAGTTGATTGGAACAGAATACACTTGCCCTGTGTCAGCATCTGCCTGCGATATTGGAGTACCTGATTTGGATTGAACCACCACAGTACGTGCTAAAAAATTGGTGTATTGTCCATAATAACCATATACATCTATTAACAATTTATTATTCAGTACTAACCCTTTGTATCCAGCTTCAAAAGAAGAGATGGCTTCTGGTTTTAACGTTTTAAAATTATGTGTTACTGTATGCCCGTTTTTTAATGAATCCCTTTCGTATGCAGGATTGTTATTGAAATTATAAATATCCATAAACGCAGCGTTACCACCGATCAATTTATAAGACACTAAATCGAGATTGATCCATTGCATTTGAGTGGAAGGAAAACGGTAAGCTGTTTGATAAGACAACCTGATGTTATTATTTTCGGCTACTTTAATAACGGCTGTAATCCTTGGAGTAAAACGACCTGTGAAATTTTGATTTTTATCATACCTGCCCGATGCAGTTATTTTAAGATTGCTGGTAATTGCTCTTGAAGCCTGAACAAAAGCTCCATATTCCCGAATGCCGATAGTGCCTGCAGTATCTGCAAATAACGTACCCTGTGAGTTTAAAACATAGTTTTTATAATTGGCACCCACGATAACATCCGCTACAGATTTTGTGTAAGAAGATAAATTATAGCTGCCTTCCACACTGTAAAGATCTGTTCTATCTAATAATGCGCCCCCTTTTGGAACAGGTAATTTGCGGATTCTATTATAAATATTATTGAACTCAGCAGAACCTACAGCTGGCCTTCCAACATCAGCGGTAACCCTTCCTGCTGTATGTGCATCAAAATCACTTGCACCCGAAAGTTTGGCTGCCAAATATGCCTGTCCATATTGCGAGTACCATCCTGTAGATCCAGCACTTGGCTTCCATGCTTCATTAAAATTTTGTGTGGTAGCGCCAAGGTTATAGGATTCTCCTGCATTTTCCTGCGTGGTATAGGCACGTAACATCCAATTTTTGTTAAGCAATTCCAATTTGTATTGTCCCATTTTAAAATTCTTAATAGAGTACCTGGATGCACCGGTATAAATGGTATTTCCTGTACCCCAATAAGCTGCTAAAATAGCTTCTGTACGGAGCGAAATTTTATAATGTAATGATCCCCCTAATTTAAAATTGATTGTATTCGGATCAATTATTTGTTGTTCCGAATATCCGGTACGGGAAACATTTATTGGGTTTTGAGATAAGGTATTAATAAATGGTGCTAAAAAAGGTGCCTGACTTGCAATTCCTTTTAGTACTTGGCGAAGATCTGCAGTAGTTTCATCTCCATAGGTATTTACGCCATCGTAGTTGGGATCCGTTTGCCTTGTTCCTGGTTTTAATACACCGTTGGAGCGGTCGTAATTCCTATAGTCTGTACCTATCCAATCTTTAGCCTGTACAAATTCAGTAGTGATTTTATAAGCAAATTTTTCTGAAACTTTTTTAGCCCATCTTACACTTATATTATAATAAGGCGACGCCGATCTGTCTCTACCATCTACATGGTTTACGCCAATTTTTGTTGTAAACGATAAACCCTGGTATTTAAAAGGATTTTTACTTGTCATCAGCATTGTTCCATTCATACCTCCCGGACCATACAAGGCAGACGAAGCACCAGACAGTAATTCTATATTATCTACATCCAATTCGTTTAACCCAACAATGGCACCAACAGAAAAATTTAAACCTGGCGCCTGGTTATCCATACCATCAACCAATTGGTTAAACCTAACATTACCGCTACCGCCAAAACCACGGGTGGTAGGCGATTTAAAAGTTAAAGAAGAAGTTGTTACATCTACCCCTTTTAAAGTGCTTACCACATCATAAAAAGTAGCCGCCGGCAAATTACGAATATTAGCTGCACTAACCCTTTCGATGGAAACAGGAGATTCCAATATTTTTTGTGCTGTTCTTGTAGCGGAAACCACTACCTCCTGACCCAATTTGTTGACAGGTTCTAACGTAATTTTAAGGGGTTGGTTGCTGTTATTTACTTCAATTTCCTGTATAGCAAACCCTACAGAAGAAATTATTAAAGTAATGGGAAATGGCTGATTTACAGACAATTTAAAGTTTCCTTTGTCATCAGTAAAAGTGCCTGCATCTGATCCCTTAACAATAATGGACACAGCCGAAATACTTTCGTTGCTGACACGGTTTACTATAGTACCTGAGATGGTGGAATTTTGGGCAAAGGCTGAACTGGCTAAAAAAATTGCCGATAGCAAAATACTCTGACGAGTAAGAAAATTTTTCATATAGCAGTTTTAAGATTAAATGAACATTAAAGTAAGTATAGTTCTGTTGTAAGAAAAATTTTATTTTGCACTAAAGTTTAAATTAATTATGGCTGTAAATTGGGTGGGTAATTCAGTAGCCTGTAATTTAGCTTTATGGCAACATTTAAATTTCCCCAGCAAACAAATTTTTACAGCGGAAAAGTAAGGGACGTATACACCATCGCTGATGATTGGCTGGTAATGATAGCAAGCAACCGCATCTCTGCATTTGATGTAATTCTACCAAAAGAAATTCCATTTAAAGGACAAGTTTTAAATCAGATCGCTGCATATATGTTAAAAGCTACCAGCGATATTTGCCCTAACTGGCTTGTTTCCACACCTACTCCCGACAGTGCAATTGGCAAAAGATGTGTTCCCTTTAAAGTTGAGATGGTGATAAGAGGGAATCTTACCGGCCATGCCTGGCGAACCTATAGCAGTGGGAAAAGGGAATTGTGTGGCGTAACTATGCCTGATGGAATGAAGGAAAATGATTTTTTTGCTACTCCAATTATTACCCCTTCTACCAAAGCTTCTGTTGGACACGATGAAGATATTAGCAAAGAAAATATCATTAAAAATGGTATTGCCGTTGCCGCCGATTATGCCGTATTGCAAAAATATACACAGGCCCTTTTTGAAAGGGGAAAACAACTGGCAGCCAAACAAGGATTAATTTTAGTAGACACAAAATATGAGTTTGGTAAAATTGGTGATGAAATTTATTTGATGGATGAAATTCATACGCCCGACTCAAGCCGATATTTTTATGCAGATGGTTACGAAGAAAGACAGGCAAATGGTGAAAGACAAAAACAACTGAGTAAAGAGTTTGTAAGAGAATGGCTGATTGAAAATAATTTTATGGGTAAAGAAGGACAGGTAGTTCCAGAAATGACAGAAGAGTGGATTACCACCATCAGTAACCGTTACATAGAATTATACGAAAAAGTAATTGGCGAAAAATTTATTCCGGAACTACTAAGCAACGAACAAAGTTTTGAGCGCATCAATACTGCATTACAAAAAAAATTATCTTAACGTTTTTAATTGCTTTAAAAAGCAACGTAAAATAGGCTTGTGGTACTATATAAAAAACGATAGTTGAATTTTTATATTGACTTTTCAAAAAAATAAAAATATGAATCTACGATGTTTGCTGTTGAGCCTGCTTAGCTTTTCTTATGCCTCTGCTCAAAAAAATCCTTACTTATTAGTTGGCACCTACACTTCCGGAAAAAGCGAAGGCATTTATGTTTATCAATTTGATAGCAACAATGCCGATAGTAAATTAATAAGCGTTGCTAAAACAAGCAATCCATCTTACCTGGCCATTGCACCAAATAAAAAAATAGTGTATGCTGTAAATGAGACTGCTGATACCACCGGTAGTATAGTGGGAGGTGGTGTTACAGCATTTTCTTTTAATGAGGCTGATGGTAAATTAACCGCTATGGATAAACAATTATCTGGCGGAACAAACCCTTGCTATGTGGCTGTTGATAAAACTAGCAAATGGGTATTTGCCGGTAATTATTCAAGTGGTACACTGGCTGAGTTTGCTGTTAAATCAAATGGATCAATCAATGCCGCGAGCCAGGTTATTGCCCACACAGGAACTGGCGCAAACAAAGACAGGCAAGAAGGTTCACATGTACATTCAACCGTTCTATCACCAGACAACAACTATTTATTTGTACCCAATTTAGGTCTTGATAAAGTTTATATTTATCAATTAAATAAAGCTACTGGTAAACTTACACCAACAGCAGAAAAATCTGCCAATTCTGAACCTGGATCTGGGCCAAGACATTTTGAATTTGCACCCAATGGTCAATACGCTTATTTAATGGAAGAGCTTACTGGAACTGTGGTTGTGTACAAATACAATAATGGCAAATTAAGCAAACAACAACGCATCAGCTCCTTACCAAAAGATTTTACCGGCGCTGCCGGCAGCGCTGATATACATGTTTCGCCTGATGGAAAATTTTTGTATTGCAGTAACCGGGGTGATGCCAACTCTATTACAATTTTTAGTATTAACCAGCAAAATGGAAAAATAACTGTAGCTGGTCACCAGGCTACCTTAGGCAAAACGCCCCGCAATTTTAACTTTGATCCAACAGGTAAATACTTGTTGGTAGCCAATCAGGAAAGTGACAACATTGTTATTTTTAAAATTGATAAAAAAACAGGGTTGCTAATCGATACAGGTAAAAAAATATTGGTTCCCAATCCGGTTTGTATTAAATGGATTTATTGAATTTGATGTTTTTATCGAAAAAAACATCGTATTTAATTGAATGTCGTAAAGACTTAAAGAACTAAATATCTAATCCTAAAACTTTTTTTATTAATCTTACAAACCCCCTATCCCATTATTTTCATCTAACCTTGGTCGTAACCGATGCTTACTTTTATTAAAAACCATGGTACCTTTTTCTATCCCTTTACGTAATTCTTTTTGTTGCTCTATAGGCAGGTTGTAAACTGTTTTACATTCGGCACTGCAACATCCATCATAGTTTTCAGTACAGACAGCACATTGTATAAACAATAAATGGCAGGCTTCGTTTTTGCAATTTTTATGCGTATCCGCAGGCTCACCACATTGGTGGCAATGGGCAATAATATCTGATGTAATCCGCTCCCCTAGCCTGTCATCAAACACAAAATTTTTACCAATAAATTTACTGTCGATATTATTTTCCTTTGCCTGTCTGGCATAATTTATAATTCCTCCTTCCAAATGAAAAACATTGTTGAAACCATTGTGCAGCATATATGCACTTGCCTTTTCACAACGTATACCACCGGTACAATACATAATAATATTTTTTTCCTTTTTATCCTGCATCATGTTAACCGCCATGGGCAATTGCTCCCTAAAAGTATCACTAGGTATTTCTATTGCATTTTCAAAATGGCCCACTTCGTACTCGTAATGGTTGCGCATATCAATCACTATCGTATCCTCATTTTGCAGTAATTTATTCATCTGTAAGGCATCAACATATTTCCCCTTTTTTGCCATGCTAAAACCAGGGTCTGTAATACCATCCGCTACAATTTTTTGCCGCACTTTAATTTTTAATACCCAAAAAGATTTACCATCATCATCTACAGCAACATTTAAACGGATACCATTAAGTGGCGCTATGTTGTACAGATAATTTTTAAATGCAGTAAAGTTATTTTCCGGAACACTTACCTGCGCATTGATGCCTTCAGCAGCAATATATATTCTACCAAAAACCTTTAAGGTATTTAAGGCCTCATATAATTCATCCCTGAATTGATTTGTATCTGCGATGCTGAAATATTGGTAAAAGGAAATGGTTTTGCGAGGAGTTGTTTCCTGGTATAATAATATTTTGAGTTCCGCCTGGGAAACCCTGTTGTGTAATACAGCCATAATAATTAATTTGATTCCGGTAAAACCGAAAAACCTTTTAAGATTGGATGCTTGCAGGGCAAACCAAATTGAAACGCAAATATAATTATTTAGGAACAGAGAAATGTTCAGTCCCGTTTACATACTAACATACTAAAATCCATTGGCCTTATTACTACTGTTAACTGCTTTATCAATAGAACCACCAAGCAATCCTCCAAATCCAATGCTGATAGCGCTTATTTTTCTTCTGCCCCCATTTTCAAAAGCAGTTATAAAATCAACTCTAAATACTTTTAAAATATTTTCAAAACCTATAAATAACTCTACATGGTTACTATATTGATTTACAAAAAATGTGTTGGTCCCCGCTACAAGGTTCCAGTTTAAACGATTGAAGTAGGGAATCTTATTGGTTAATAAACCATTAAAATGATGCTCAGCATGTGCAATAGCATAAAATGATGAAATGGTACTATTTTCATAATAAGATGATAATTGAAAACTGTTTAAATATTCGGCTGCAACGGAAGAACGGTTACCGTTAAAATGCTGATAGTCCTGTATAAAAATACTTTTGCTGTCTAAAAAACCACCTACACCAATCTTATATTTTAGCAAGCCGCCGAGTTTAAAATTATTATCACCTGCAACACTTAGTTTCCATTTATCAAAATCCACATCACTACCAAAAACATTTTTTATTCCTTTAGTAAAATTTAAACTAAAGACAGGATACTTAGAACCAACAGGAATTTTTTTATACGGAAATTGAATAAATTTTTGCCCCGGTTGAAAACTAATATCTACACTCACTATTACTGCCTGGTACCTGGGAAACTGTTGTGTAATTTTTTCGTAAGGATAGTTGGGAGTTACATTAATACTATCCTTTTTAAAAATGGTAAAATTGGTTGTATTGTTAAGCGTTATCCTGTCTTCGTATAAACCCTTCATAATAAAGTTTAGCCCACTTTCATATTTTTTTATGAAGCCCGCAGCCGCAAAAATATTTTCGTACGTTTTCATAAAATTATCCCCATAAAATAACGTGCTGATGCTATTTACCAGCGGCGTAATCGGGCTCTCTTTATTAAATTGGCTGATTCTTTTTCCACCAGAAAAAGTCCATTCAGTTCGTTTAATTTTTTGATCCATTTCCACATCCTTTTGCCGCAACGTTATATCTGCCCATGCATTTAAATGATTGTTATTAAGGCCATATCGAATTGTTGGTTTTAGAGAAAAGGTAGCTTTTGATTTTGGCAAAAACTTTTCGTAATAACCGCCAACATTTATGGCAACGCCTTCTGCTGAATTGTATTCAAGATTTTTCAATAATGAATTGATGCCCCAGTTATAAGTATCACGAAGGCTGTAATGTGTTCGGTTAATACCGCTCCAAAATACATCGTAGAACTTGAGTTTCCCCTGCTTTTTCTTTAGCGAATCGATGGCAAATTTACTAACGCCTTCTTCTTTTCTTTTCTCAAACAAACTGTCTTTTACCAGGTAATCTTTTATCTCTTCTTTTTCTAGCGGTACAGGCCGGATGGTATCCCAATAGGCTTTTGATTTCTTATTCACATCCGTATCGTATTTAATTATGACCCTGTCGAAATAAGTTGCACTAAAATTTGGCACCACATTGTAATTGGAATACACATTCACAAAATTGCCCACGGCATCTATACCCAATTTATTAAAATTAAAATGGAGTAACTGATTTTTTACACGCCACACTTCCTCATTAACCGGAACGTAAAACTGCGTTATCTGCAATGTGTCTATTACTTCCAGTTGAGATTTTTTAGAAAGTAACAGGTCGATGCTGTGGATACGCCAGTCGTTTTCCGCTATGTTGATAATACCTGAAAATAATGGTTCATAATCCCTTTTTGGAGTTACCCTGATACTGTTGATCTCATTTCCATTTTCCCAAAAGCTTCCTAAAAATTTATATTTGTAAAACCCAAGTGCCCCATCGGCAATAGGAGATACAAAACCCCGGGGATTTAATTGTTCGGCAAAAATAGAAACGGTATTTTGATACAAATTAATAAAGGTTGGAAAGCTAAAACCGAAGCCGCTACTACCACTCACCCTACTGCTTATAACCTGCATTTTAAATTTATTCGGTTGTTGTAAAGCCACTTTGGCAACTGATTCCGAAAGATAAATAATACCTATACCCAGTGTATCCAGCATCATTTCCTGCCGGTCATCATCTGGTATTTTTTTACCAAATATTTTTTTTGGTAACCGCCTTAGCTTGATCATGTCTTTGGCATAAAGATCGCAAGCAAATGCAGTAACCTGTTTATTATAAAAGGGGCGTTTTTTAATAGCCTCCCTAATAATCTGGTATGCAGGATCTTCGCCATTACTTTTTACTACCACTTCTTTCATCAACAGTTTTTGCTCTGCTAAAACAAAGGATACTTCTTCATCTATTTCAGTGATGGTTATTGTTTTTTCTTGGGTGGTGTAACCAATATGCTGACAAATAATTGTATAAATACCAGGTATTAAAGGGATGGCAAACTTTGCCCTGTTATTGGCACTTGCACCAATAGTAGTACCCTTGATAGTAATGGAAGAATAAGCTAACAAATCACCTTTGGCATTAAACACCGTACCAAATATTTTTTGTGCTGAAGCCTTCACAAAAACAAGTATAAAAAACAGCAATAAAATTTTCTTCATTGTATTATTTAAATAGCTACGAAATTAACAGGTAATAACTGATTAAGGTTTAACTACTATAACTAATAACTAAAAAAATATCTATAAAATAAAGTATAGTTGATTTTTTAAATTGATTTATTTTAGTAAAATTCGTATTTATTTGGTGCTGTAGTAAAGTTGCAAAAACAATACCTCATTTTATTAAAGGTATCCTTATCAATTGAGGATAAATACCAATGTGTTGAAAAAATAACAAATTGTTTCCGGCTCCTAAAAGTGCCTTCAACAATGTACGGTACAGCTTCTTAGGTTTATAAATAATAATTTTATAAGTAATTAATTATGACCGTCTTAAATAACAACCTGACAAAGCAGCAAAACCAGCTACAATTGCACCAATAAGTGCTGTCGCAGTAATCAGCAAATAAGGACTATCTGTTTTTAAAATAATCATAGAAACTTTATGTGCAAGTAAATGATTGTTGTTTTGGCTGATATACCAGGATAAGGAACCCCACAATAATAATAAAGCAACAAACCCTGCCATAAAAGATTTACCGGGCGTTTGTGGAATTAATGAGGCCACTGTAAATGACACGATGGCAATACTCCACCAGGGTAAATATAAACAAGCAGCTACGCTTAGTAATGCAATTAAAATTATGGATATAATAAATTTCATTGTAATTATAATTTAAACTTTTAAAACTTTTTAAAAAGAAGGTAACTTTTTCCTTTATTCTATTTTCACATTGATTGGTTATTGTAAAAGCTATGTTTTGTTAAAGCTCATTTTCCATTTAATCCTATTGTCTTTCTCTTCCCCTTTTTTCATCATCCACAAAGAATAATATTTTCCTGCGGCCCATTGATCAATAAAATTATCGTAAAATTTACTGCCGGGGTTGCCACTTTGACCACCAGGATAAACGCCATAGGCCTCAGTTTTATCAGTGAGGCTAACAATCATTCGCCAACTTGGGCCGTGATCTTCCTTGGTCGCATTGATGTAATGTGAACCTCCTCCAATGGGCAAGTTTAACCGACTAAAGGGCGCTAATTTTGTTAAGTGGTTAACCCCGGTTGCTTTGTATAACCCCCATGTTAGGCGGCCCTCTATTTCGATTTTCACCAGTTGTACTGCAGCGTTTTTAAAGGCAGCAGTTACATCTTCGGTCAACGTTTCTTTTTTGGTTGTTTCAATATTATCTAAAAATTTATAACTGCTATCCCTCAATATGCCATCAAGCAAACTGCTTTCAAAAGGATGCTGAATAACAGTAGGTGCATTTTTAAATTCATCATCAAAAACTACCTTTTCAAAATTTTGCCAAAGTATGCTAAAAATTGTTGGCCCTATTGCAGTTATTTCATTATTTAAATCCCATGATTTTAACATGTCGAGGTATTTTTTCTCATCCACATCAAAACCGGTATCATTAATATTCTTTAAAAATACAGGTCTTGCCATTTCTGCAAATACATCATAATTGTTTGTTTGCATAGCCATCATATCCTGTGGAGAAATACTATTGATAGCAGTTAGTTTTCTATTGATGATTAGGCCACGATAAGGCGGATAATTCCGGCCTAAATAATAAGGATAAGTAGAGTCTGCCGGTTTTTGATTGGCACTGCTAACAAAGCCCCTTTCTGGATTGTATTGATAAGGATTTTCATCCTGCGGTATCATCCCCTGCCACATAAAGCTACTGTCAGTACCTGGCATAATAAAATCGCCCTGCCCCTTCCATTTTGCTGGCCAATCGCCTTGTGTACGCATGGCGATATCACCGTTTTTTGAAGCAAATGCAAAATTTTGTCCTGGTGTATGCATGTTGGTTATTGCGGCAACATAATCACTGTAATTTTTTGCATGGTTCATCAAAATAAATACAAGTAACTCATTGCTGGGGTCATGCGCTTTCCATCTTACTGCATAATATTTATTGTTGGATACCCTATTGCCACTAAAGCTTTTATCGTACATAACCGGACCAAAAACAGTGTAAGCAACGGTATCAATATAATTGGCACTGTCCTTAACTTTTATGGTCTCTATCCTGAACTCGGTTTTTTTCCAGGCACTGTCAAACCAATATTCAGTTCTACTGTCATCTTTAAATTTTATTTCATAATAATCTCTTACATCTCTTCCACCATTGGTAACACCCCATGCACAGCTATCATTAAAACCAATTATAACACTAGGTGCTCCGGGAAATGTAGCCCCATAGGAATTAAATGTTGGTGTGCTCAATTGCATTTCGAACCAAAGTGATGGAAGGTTTAGACCAAGGTGTGGATCGTTACATAAAATAGGTGATCCACTTTTTGTTTTAGAGCCTGCTGCTGCCCAGTTATTACTGCCATTTTCCCTGTCAGGTTTTTCTTCTTGCATTACAAGCAAACTTTTATTTTTTAAATAAACAGAATCAGCTGTAACTGGTGGTTTTACTTTAACTTTTGGTGCAGGGTAAACAGTTCCCTGAGGAATGATCGGATCCAGTGAATCCTGCATTGAAGGATATAATAAATCAAAATCGGCGGAACTAAAATAACTTTTTGCATTGGTCATTTCAATATCATCATCATGAGCTGCCAGATCGTAGGACATATATTTTAAAAACAACGCTGATTTCAAATTGCTCCATGGTTCCGGCGTGTAACCAATCAATTTATATTCAATGGGTAATTGACTTTCAGTTAAACTTCTGATATAAGCATTTACTCCGGAAGTATACGCATCGCAGGAAGCTTTTGTTGCAGGGTCATTTTCCATTTCTTTTAAAGAGATTTCTGCAGCATACCCCATCCCCAATCTTCTAAATTCACGGTCATGTGTAAGTGCTTTATCGCCTATAATTTCACTTGCCCTTCCGGCAGCTGCATATGTTTGTAATTCCATCTGCCATAACCTGAATTTTGCATGCAGGTAACCCTGTACAAAATAAACATCATTTTCCTGTTCAGTAAAAACATGTGGTACAAGCCGGTCATCGAGGTACACATCTACCTTACCGGCTAATTGAGGAAAACGCACATCTAGTGAAAAATCAGCCGCTTCATTTTCAGCATTTTGCCATATACCATGTTGCGGACTCAATAACTTGCCCAATGGCGCAGGCAATAATAATTTTGTATTAAGTGCAACAACCAATCCGGTAGTAACAGCAGCAGAAATAATAAGTGGCAAAATCTTCATAAAAATATTTGTGCTTCTAAATTAAGAAAATACTTCTTCACCAAAACAATTTCAATTATTTATTTTTGCATAATGGATATCGAAAATATAGATGTAAAAAATATACTTGGCTTACAATTACCCACCGACCCAAGATGGATAAACCTGGCAGAAATGCAACTGGAAGAGATTTTGACAGACCATGCTTATTGTGAACAAAAGGCTGCCACTACCTGCATTACACTGATTCAAAAATATAGCGATAAAGAAAAACTGGTGATTGAACTTAGTCCAATTGTAACCGAAGAATGGGGGCATTTTAGGTTGGTATTGGCAGAGTTACACAAAAGAAAACTACAATTAGGTAAACAACGTAAAGATGTGTACGTTAATAAACTAATTGATTTTCAACATAAAGGGGGCAGCCCCGAGGAGCGTATGTTAGACCATTTGTTAACGATGGCTTTAATTGAAGCACGCAGTTGTGAACGATTTAAAAGATTAAGTGAAGGATTAAACGATGTCTACATGCGTAATTTTTACCGACGCTTTATGGAAAGCGAAGCAGGCCACTATACCCTGTTTATTGAACTTGCGGACACCTATTACAAAAAAGAAGTAGTAAGAAAACGCTGGAAAGAATGGCTGGTTTATGAAAAAGGAATTATGAAAGAAATGGAAGTTAGGGGAGATAGGATACATTGAAAATAGAAAGCTTTTAGTACTAATTACAGAATTTTTTGAAACGAACGATAGCGCTTTTGCTCTTGCATTATTCCGTGGCATGCTTATATTTATCAAAGAAGGTAAAATATTTTTTCTCCTCTTCAAAATTGATATAAGGATACTGCCTACTTAGATTGCTAATCTTTTCCAGGTTGGATTGTAAAAACTTTTTATGTTGCTCAGATATTGGGTTGAAGGGCTTATGGCTTTTAGCAGCATTTATAATATTTACTTCTTTCATTAATTTTTGTGTTGGTAGGTCGATACAAGTTTCGATAAATTTTTCCCATACATAATTGGTAGCAGCATAATTGGGATGCACCATATCTTCTGCATAAAAACGGTAATCCCTTAAATCGTCAATAACCAACTCGTAGGCCGGAAAATAAAATAGATTTTCTCCTTTATCAACCAGCGAATGTACAGCTTGTATCAGCATGGCTTTACTACGATTATTTTCTATAAAGCCATC
>JANXSK010000046.1 GCA_025352695.1 Ferruginibacter sp.
TTTGTAATCAAATTTTCTAATGGGCCTGTTATTAATCATTTTTATAATTTTCTTTCCATTTGTAATAACACTGTCGCTAACTGTTTGAACAGCGAGGTCTGCGCCATCCTTTATGCGAATGGATTCATTTATTCCGCTAAATCGTTCATTAGAATATTGTCTTCGCCGTTCCTTTAATATAACATCATCTTTAAATTGTGTGTAATAGGTTTCACCGCTGTAATTGCCATTCATAGGATGCATGGCCAACAAGCCTGAACCATTGGGATAAAGTGTAAACTTTAATAAATTTTCGCAACTGATTTTATTTCGGAAAACATAGCCTTTCATGAAATTAAATCTGTATCTAATTTAATTACGCCCGCCTGGTAAAGAGGTACGATTCCATTATAACCATAAGCAATTGCTCCGGCAAGCATGCCCGTTAATGCATAGCTTCCATCATCCATACTGGTTACAAGGTTGTTTATATAAAAGGCAAGACTTGCTAAAGGTGTATCCAACAAGGTAAGCGCTTTTGTTTGTGTAGTATCACCATTTGTTTTATCAATCCGGTAAATCAGTATCCCAGGTTCCGGTTCCAGGCGGGAGGCAAATGAAACAATTTCATTTGGTTTGATAATCATTCCTGCTCCAGATAAAATGGTAAACGCATTACCCGGTGGCCGGTAGTTGTTACTCCATAAAATATTCCCATTCGCACCATCCAGCTTTAGAAAAAAAGAACCGTCGCTCCATGTATTCCCTTGTATGTATACTTCCACCGTAACTGGATCTTCCTTTAACTGAAGGATAAAATAGCGGGCATCGTTATACGAATTGGCCCATAGCCTGGAATACATATCCTTTGTCCAAATGATATTACCTGATGCATCCGTTTTTGTTATAAGTAAATCATTATTACCACTTGGTAAATCACTCGATGATCCTGCTGTAATTAGAGATCCATCCTTTAATTCTAATACATGATTATAAGAAACATACGAATATTGACTATGATTGGTGCTGTCAAATAACTTTGACCATAATATATTACCATTAAAATCAGTTTTAATAAGCATGCCTTTCAATATATAAACAAGGTTGTGAACATCCCTTATTTCTCCAACTATCAATAAATTACCATCCTTTGTGACACAGGTATTTTGAACATAGAGTTCAACTGAATCCTTACTTATATTAAATCTTCCGGACGTATCATTGCAGCTTGCTGTACTGAGGGGCTTGTTAACAGCAGCCATAGCATTTACATAACTTAATTTTTTGTTTTTAGCATTGTAGTTTAAAGCAGGGATCTGCCAGTTCATATCCATCCTGGCCTCACCTGGCCTTGCCCTCATACTGTTAAGGGAGTCTATCTAACGTAAAAAATTGTTGACAACGCCGACTGTTGGCCATAAGTACAAATGGAAATAACCAGGCTAAAAATGGATAAAAGTAAATGCTGGCTTTTACAACCCTGCGTCAGCTTTTTAATAATTTTATAAGATACGGTATGCATAATTTTATTTGCTATTCAATGCCGTTATTATCGTCCTAAAAATCTCCAACCCCGCCTCTAAATTCTCCACTATCTCCAACGCCAACACATCGGGATCAGAAAGGTTATCCAAATCTGCCAGCGACTTATCTTTTAGCCAGGTGATATCCAAACTCATTTTATCCCTAGCAATAATTTCATCGTAGCTAAACTTTCTAAAACGCTGCCGGGTTTGAAATTGTGTCAAATGTTTCTTTGCGCTTGTTACGGTTTTTTGGATTGTAGCATGTAATGAAATCTTTCAGATCATCCAGCTTTAATGGATTTTTTTTTAGGGTATGGTGGATGTTGGTTCTGTAATCATACACCCATATTTCTTTTGTCCAGGGATCTTTGCTGCTGGGCTTGCCATCCCAGAACAACACATTTGCTTTTACACCATTTGCATAAAAAATACCCGTGGGTAAACGCAGGATGGTATGCAGGTTGGTAGTTTCTAATAATTTCTTTCTAACCGTCTCTCCTGCACCGCCAATGAAGCTTAATAGTAGTACTTCATTCTGGCCCATAAAAAAAATTACGCAGCTAGCACTTCATTTAATTCATTAATAATTTCATCTGTTGTATCGCCAAACAATTGCCACATTTTACCGAGGCCGCCGTTTTTATTAAAGGGATCCAGTTCAAAATCTTCTTTGTCCGCATGAAAACTGCCGGCTACATAATCTTTTATCATCCGCAGCCATTGCATTTGTTCTTCGGTAAATTTTAAAGTACCGGCCTGTTTTTTAAATACCCAGTCCTAGAAATTTTTGTCCACCGTTTTATCGTAACTGGTGAGTGCGCAATCAATGTCGGTGATGGTGCGTATTAAACTTACCAATGCGGTGAGTTCGTTTTTTGCACTGCCACTGGCCTGGCCCAATTGCTCATAAGCCCGCCACACATGCAGGGGACTAAGCAAGGGTTGTTCGGTAGTTATTTTTTCGTACAGGTCACTAATCATTTTGTAAGTGAGTTCCCTGCGGCGGTAGGGCTGGCCGTAAAAAATCTGGAGGGCGGTTATCTCGTCTTTGTGTGCCTGTATCCATGCCGTAAAATTGCTGATTGTACCGGCGGCGGCGGCTTCCTGGTCTTTTACCCAACCGATATTGGTTATGGTATCTATGTTGATGCCGTCAATTACCTGGTCGTATTTTTTGCGAACATCTACAATAAAGTTGCGGAGTTCGGGATTATTAAAGATTGCAACAGCTTCTGCAATCAAAGTTGAATGTTGATGGTTGAAGGCTGAAGCAAGCTCGTTCGGAGACGCCCCGGGTTTTGAACTTTCAATTTTTAACTTTAAACTTTCAACAGTATCAGGGTCGTATGCGTTCAATAACTCTTTCACCACATGACTGATGGTGTGACCGTTGGCTTGTTCGGCAAAATTTGTTTTTTCTTTTTCGGTTATCTGTTTGTCGAGCCTTATGAGTCGGTTGGCAAGTGTGCTCAGGATGTCTTCGGATGTATTGCCCATGGCTACATTTTGCAACAAATCTTTCAGGCTCAGGCCGGGCTTTTTTTCCAAGGGGCGGCTATCAGTTTTCTGAGAGCTTTACACACCAATGGCATCAATGATTACAAAATGGTCTTTGGTAAATTTGGCGGAAGGCGTGCCGGTGGCTTTTAATTGTTCCAGGCTACAGGTACGGGTGCCACGGCCTTTCATCTGCTCATAATAGCTGCGGCTTTTTACATCCCTCATAAATACCAATACTTCCAGCGGACGGATATCGGTGCCGGTGGCAATCATGTCAACCGTAACGGCTATACGTGGATAGTAATCGTTGCGGAACTGGCTGAGTACTGTCTTGGGATCTTCCAAGCTTTTATAGGTGATCTTTTTGCAGAACTTATTTTCTTCGGCAAATTCTTCCCGAACGATTTCGATGATGTCTTCGGCGTGGGAATCTGTTTTGGCAAAGATGAGAGTTTTGGGGACTTCAAAAGCCCCCTCCTGACCTCCCCCGGTGGGGGAGGAAATGCGATCAGGGAACATGCTGGGCAGATTCTCTTTTATCGCTTTGATGATAGTGCGTATCTGGCTTTTGTTTACAATGTCTTTATCCAATTGTTTACCGCTGTATTCAATGTCTTCATCTACGCTTTCCCAAAATTTTCTACGGGTGAGCCTTTCTCTCTTATCTACTTTTTCGCCCATTTTAATGAAGCTGCCTTTCTTTGTAATTTCTGTTTCAATGGTAAATACATTGTAGGGAACCAATACGCCATCAATAACTGCTTTTTCGTAACCATAATCACTCACCAGGTTTTGGTTGAAGTAACCAAAGGTTCTGTTATCGGGTGTGGCGGTTAAACCAATTTGAAATACATCAAAATAATCGAGTACCTGTTTCCATAAATTATAAATGCTGCGGTGGCATTCATCAATTACAATAAAATCAAAAAACTCGATGGGTACATTTTCATTATAAACAACAGGCGAAGGTTGCCGTTGTTGAAATTCATTGGGGTTTGTTTCCTCGGCACTTTCATCAAGTTCTGTTCCTTTTAAAATGCTGTACATTCTTTGTATGGTAGAAATGTATACCTGGCTATCGTTGGGAATGGAGCTGCTTTTTAACCTTGTTACGCCATAGAGTTCAGTAACCTTTCTGTTATCATCATTGGGCACATAGGCC
>JANXSK010000225.1 GCA_025352695.1 Ferruginibacter sp.
CTTCAAACCATTCTCTAATAATGAAGTGAAAAACAATTATTCATATTTTAATGGCTTTACGGAAGACCAGTTTGCAGCAAACGATCAATTCCGGCTATGGGTATTGTATGCAGAAATTGATAAAGAGGAGTTCTGGAATAATTATCTGCAAATAAATCCGCACCAGCAACCAACTATTTTAAGGGCAAGACAAAAGGTAGAGGCTTCAACCACGCAACATGGGATACAACCTTTAACAACCGAAGAAAAATTAATTATAAAGCATGCTATTTATCAACGGATAAACCAGCCTGTTAAATCATTTATGTTGCTGCGGCAAAAAGGCCTGCAATTGCTAAAGGTGGCAGCCATTGTATCCGGCGTAGTTATAATGAAGGCTTACTTTTTAAATAAAAAACCTGTAACAGAAACAAGCTGGCTGGTACAACAAAGTACCGGGGTGAAAGAAACAAAAGAAATTTTGCTGGCAGACAGTTCGGTGGTAATTCTAAATGCCAATTCTTCCATCTCTTACAACAGCGACATCGCCAACAACCAAAACCGTGAAATTACACTGGCAGGAAATGCCTATTTTAAAATAAAGAAAAAAGAGGACTACCGCCCTTTTACGGTACACACCAACGCAATATCAATTGCTGTACTCGGCACCGAATTTAATGTAGATGCACGCAGCAAAGCAACCGCCATTGTGCTTACGACAGGCAAAGTAAAAGTTAGTGCAGACAATAATAAATCAACCGCCGTTTACATGAGCCCAGGTGAAAAAGTACAACTTGATACTTTACACCATGCATTTATAAAATCAACAACCAACACACTACTTTATTCAGCATGGACGGAAGGTAAATGGAATTTTTCATCCACCTCACTTCTTGATATCACCAACCTGATTTATGAATATTATGGTGTTGAAACAGTATTTCCCAATGAAAAAACAAAGCGGTTGAAAATAAGCGCTGTTATTCCGGTTACTGATTTAGCCTCTTTTACAAACATACTTTCAAAAACATTGAATCTTAAAATAAAAGAACAACAGAACCAGTTACAAATTCAATTTTAAACAACCAAAAACAAACAGGTATGAAGAAAAAGTATGCTTTTATTAAATTCCTGCCCTCCCTGCTGGTACCATTGTGTTTAATAATACTACCAGCCAACAATGTAATGGCGCAAAGCATTGCCTCAGTTGCTTCTGAAGAGCAGCGCAGCATAACAGAAAGCTATGCCGGCATTAACGAAAATAGTATTTCGCTGGAAGTTTTTATGCAGAGATTCCGCCGTGTGTACAATGTGTATTTTAGTTACGAAGCCGCAGCATTAAAGGAGGTAAAAGTTGCTGACAATGATATAGAAAAAAACAGGCCCAGAGACCCCGGCTCTTTATTAAAAAAAGTATTAACACCTGTTGGTTTAACCTATGAAAAAGTAAGCAACGTTTACATAATAAAACAATCTGCAGAAGTTAATTCTATTGCAGTAGCTGTCAAAAGTACCACCATCATAACGGAGGAAATTACAGGAACCGTAAAAGATAAAAATGGTCCGTTAGCCAATGCTACTATTACAGAAAAAGTTTCTGGTAATGCTACCACCACCAATAGTTATGGCAAATTTACTTTACAAGTTTCATCAAAAACTGCCACCCTTATTATTAGTATGGTAGGGTACAAAACTAAAGAAGTAAAACTGGCAGGCACCTCAGAAATAAATATTGAACTTGATTTAAGTGTGCAGGATCTGTCGAGTGTTGTAGTTACGGCACTTGGAATAACCAGGACAAAAAAATCATTAGGTTATGATGTGGGGCAGATATCCGGGGAAGACATGAACCGTGTAGCACAAACAAATGTACTAAATGCGATGGCCGGCAAAGTTTCGGGTGTAACCATCAGCGCTACAGGTGCATCTCCAACATCTTCTGTTAGCGTTGTTATTCGTGGTATGCGTTCATTAAACAGCGATAACCAGCCTTTATTTGTTATTGATGGAGTACCACTAAAAAATTCAATGAATAATGTGGGTACCAATAATGGTAATAATAATGATGTTGATTATGGTAATGTGCTATCTGATTTAAACCCCAATGATATAGAAAATATATCGATATTAAAAGGACCGAGCGCTGCAGCGTTGTATGGCTCCAGAGCGGGTAATGGTGTTATTTTAATTACAACCAAATCGGGTAAAAAACAAAAAGGCCTTGGCTTAACATTTAGTTCAACCACTGAAACAGCCACTCCTTACCATTACCTACCCACTAATTTAAACTATACTTCCGGTAACCATGCGTATACAGAAGCTAACGGTGCCAATAGCTTGAACGGGGTATTGGTTGATTTGGGAAATACTACTACTTATCGTTTTGGTACCCCATTAAACCAGGGATATAATGCCATTCAATTCAATAGTCCAAAAGATGCAAGCGGTAATTATATACCAATGCCATTAACAAGCCATAATAATTTGGCAAACTTTGTTCAAACCGGACTTACTACCATCAATAGTCTTTCCATTGAAAATGCTACTGAAAAAGATGCTTATCGTTTCTCTTATTCAAATACAACTAATAAAGGAATTATTCCAACTACCGGATTAATGAGGCATAATCTTTCTTTAAATGTAGAGCATAAATTAAACAATGCAATAAAAATAACTTCTGTTATCAGTTATAACAGGTCAAGTTCCGACAACGTCCTGGCTTCTAATGATGGGGTGTTAAAGTCGGTTGCTTATTTATCTCCAAGTACCGATGTTAGGAAAATGAAAAATTACTGGTTAACACCCGGAATACAGCAACGGAAACCATTGCCGCCTGTACCAATTGATGGATCAGATTTATTTGACCAAACAAGTAACGATTTTGAAAACAATCCCTGGTTTGTACTTAACCAAGTTAAGAATAGTTTTTTGCGTAACCATTTATTTGGGAATGTAAAGATTAGCTACCAGGTTAATAAACATATATCTGCTTTTGTCCGATACTCACAAGATCTGTATTATGAAAACAGGGAAACCAAGATATCTAAAAGCTATAACAATGAGCAAAAAGGGTTTTATAGCTTATCAAATAGTATGGCTTCTGAAAGTAATACCGATTTCCTTACCACTTATCAAAATAAGGTTGGTAGTAATTTTGATGTATCCGCTTCTGTGGGTGGAAATCTCATGTACACATATGGATCGGGCTTGGCTACTTCCTCTGCACAACATAGTGGAATTATAGCGCCTGAATTTTTCAACCTATCCAATATTGCTCAAAGCGATATCAGGTATGGTTCGGGGTATTCTCAAAAAGCAGTATATAGCTTATATGCCACTACATCTTTAGGGTACAAAAATTTAGTTTATCTTGATTTAACAGGTAGAAATGACTGGTCAAGTACCTTACCTGCAGCTAATAACTCTTATTTTTATCCTTCAGCTTCCCTTAGCTTGTTATTAAATAAAGTAATAAATTTTGGTAATAATGTAGACTTAGTTAAACTAAGAGGCGGTTGGGCAAGTGTGGGTAAAGATACCGACCCATACAATCTGCTGCCATCAGTAGGCATGGGAAGTTTTGGTGGTATTGTAACACAAGGCACCAGCGGAACTTTGAAGAATCCGAATTTAAAACCGGAACAAGCTATTTCAACTGAAATTGGATTAGAGATTAATTTATTTAAAAACCGGTTACGTTTTGAAGGAACCGTATACCGTTCTGATAATAGTAACCAGATATTAGGCATCTCCACACCTGGGTCGTCAGGATATAGCTCAAGGCAGATCAATGCCGGTTTAGTTCGCAGCCAGGGAATTGAGTTAAGATTAGCCGGAACGCTTATTTCTAAAAAAGACCTTACCTGGGATTTAAGTGTGAATTACACCAAAAATGATGCTTACGTTATGTCCTTAACTAATGGAGTTAAATATTTTCAATTCTGGAGTGCAGGACGAAGTGGCTCCTGGACTTATGCTAAAGGAGAGCCAATCCCCAATAGCTTTGATGCAAAAGGACAACAGGTTATAAGCGATGGTAAATTGGGTCAGTTGTGGGATAACGTTGTAGCAACTGTTACAGATAAAAGTTCAAAATACTATGGCTGGCCTCTTTTAGATGATGGAGGTGGTTTGCAACAAGTTGGTAATGGCGACTTTCAACACAAAGCGGTGGTGGGTAATTTTAACCCTAAACTATTGTTGGGTATTCAAACTTCGCTTACTTATAAATCAGTTACCCTGAGTGCAAGTATTGATACACGTTTAGGAGGCACTTTCTTCTCTCAAACCTATCGTTATTTGCAATCAGATGCGGTGATGGCCAGACAGACAAATATGGGTATTAAAATTCCTGATCAAAATAAAAATAATATCCCCGGTTACCTTAAAGCAAATGCAGGCAGCCTTATTGTAATGCCAAATAATTACGACCTGTTTCATGTTGTAGGTGGACCAAATGCTGCTTCCGGAGGCTTTCCTTTTAAAGACGGAGATAATGGAATTACTTTCAACGATGGCACTTTTTATCCAGGTGTTTACAGTGATGGTAATGGGGGTTATATTGAAAACCTAGGAGACCCTGCTACAACAAAATATGATTATTATGGAGATGCTGTAACCGGCAACTGGGGCTTTGACAGATTTAGTATGTTCGATGCCTCCTATATTAAATTAAGGGAATTGACTGTGTCAGCTGAATTACCAAAAAGATGGTTTAATAGCCTTAAAATACAAGGTATATCCCTGGGGTTATACACCAGAAACATTATCATCTGGACTAAGGCTAAAGCAGGTATTGACCCTGAGATGGCTTACCAGATGCAAACTGGTGCTCAAGGAAATGGTTCTCAATTTAGGCAAGGGGTAGAAAGGTACAATATTACACCATGGACAATACCTGTAGGTGTAAAACTAAATGTGCGTTTTTAAGCCAATCAATTAATAATATCAATTTAGTAATATCTAAAAAATGAAAAAAATGAAAAGCGCAAAAAAGAAAGTTACGGTTATCTGCGTTTTCTTTGCAATAATAACCCTGGGCGCATGTAAAAAGTTTTCTGTGCTTAACAGCGATCCCAACTCTATCACTTCAAATGTAGCTTCCCCGGATTACCTGATGGCAAATGTGCTTACCCAATCGGCTTCCTGGTATGGCAATCTTGGGTCGGGTGATATGTCAGGCGCTATGCAACAAACCTACCAGGATGCTTGGGGCAATGGTTTTAGTGGCTATGCGTGGGACCCTAAACCCTGGGCACGGAACTATGATATATTAAGAGATAATAAACTTTTTCTGCAAAAAGCACAAGCCAATGGTTGGAATTTTCATCAGGGAGTGGGTTTGGTAATGCGTGCTTTTAGCTATGGTAATATTGCAGATTTTTGGGGTGATGCGCCTGATTCAATGGCGCTGAAGGGTGACCAGACAGGAAATGAAAATTTGTTTCCAGCCTTCGATCCACAGGATCAAATTTATGCCCGTGTCATTACCGATCTGCAGGCGGCCATTCCTCTTTTGAGTGGCTCTATGAACGACCATCCTGAAATTACCATAGTTACACAAACTTCTGATGTTTTTTATGGTGGCAACACTACTAATTGGAAAAAACTAGCTAACTCGATGTTGCTGCGTTACTACATGCGCTTATCATCTAAAATGGATGTAAAGGCAGGTGTTGAAGCCGTGGCGGCCAATGTTATTCAGAGTAACAATGAAGATTTTATGATGCCTTTATCTGGAAATGATCAGTCTACCTCTTACCAGTTTTGCAGCATTTATAACGGAGCTTCGGGATTTCATAGAAACAAAATGTGCGGTACACTTGCTATGAAGCTTAAAACTTTGCAAGATCCCCGTATTGTTATTATGGCTGAACCAATAGGAACTCCTTCTGTAGTAGATGGAAGTAAGTTTGCTGCTGGTGATAATACCACACTTACCAACTTAGTTGGTGACGTTAGGTATATTAATCCCGCTGCCGCCGATGCGATAGGATTTAAACAATATAATCCTGCAACATATACACAAGACAGACCGTTTGGTGCAATTGCAAGTAGCTTAAAGAGCTTATATGATACCTCATCAAGGTATGTAGGTATTCCAGCAAGCTATGGTACTACTGATTATGGCTATAATATTAATACATCGGGTAACCAGCCAACGTCTTTAAACAATTTTGTATCGTACTTACGTGTTGATATTTATGATAACAAAAGCGGTCCGCTTTTAGCACAAAGAGTTTTATCCTATGCCGAAATATGCTTCGATTTAGCAGAAGCCGCACAAAAAGGATGGAGTGTAGGAGGTACGGCTGAACAATGGTATAAAAAAGGCATTAAGGCATCCTTCGACAACTGGCAAGTATTCAGTAATTACGGTAATGATGTGGACAATTATTATGGTTGCGTAAAAGATTATAACAGTTATATAGCACAGCCTACTGTAGCTTTTGATAATACGCTACAAAGAATTATAGAGCAGAAATGGATCGCTTCCTGGCAAGCTTGTAGTGAGGCTTATATGGATTGGAGAAGAACAGGCTACCCTGCATTAACTGTTGGTTGGGCTTCTTTCCGTGGTGCAATACCTATACGTTTTGCTTACGATAATACCGAACTGCAAAATAATGCAACCAATGGCGATGCGGCCATTGCTAAATTAAAGCCATCGCCGTACATAGGCACTGATGGCAACAACAGTTCATGGTCAAAATTCTGGTTGCTGGATGGAACCGGCAAACCCTGGTAATAATTTACAACAAAACAGCATGTCAAAAATAGCAGTAGCAGTATGCATTTTTTATGTCGGAGTATGAATTGCATTGTGGAATCTGATCACTTTTGCTACTGTTGGCAACGCCGATGAAACATCTTTATTTTAGCATTTAAAAGAATTTTGAATGAATCTTGTTCGTTGGAATATTTTAACCGTGGTTAGTGTCTTCACCAACCACAAGCGAGCCTATGAAAAATTTATTTTCAGGAACTGCTTTACTTTATTATTTTTTTTATTGTCAACAGTACAATGTGTTGCAAACGCAGAACCTGATAAACCATTTAAACAGCCCGTTTCCATAAAATATAGTATACCGGAATCACTAAAGGGAGCGACCCTTAAAAAGGTAGTAACTGATTATAACGACAACGTGTACGTGCTCACTAACAAAGGTGTGTATAAAGTAAATGAAAAAGCGCTGGTGAAAGATCTGCGCTATACACCACTGGCACAAAAAATTCCTGTAGACATTGCTGTGCAGGAAGGCAGCGGGCATTTATTTTATTTGTATGAAGATAAATGGCTCACCAATGGTTACGCTGGTGTTCCGTATAAAGTGTTACCCAAAGGAAAGTACAACCAGTTTGCAGTGGCATCAGATGGAAGCATATTGCTGGTTGGTGCAAATGCTGTATCGCTTTGCAACAATTACAAATTGACAGACATCACAAAACCTGCTGATAAAATACTGAATGTGCAGGTGAATAATGGAATTTTTTATGCCCTAAGTGCAGTTGCTATTTATCAATTATCAGGTGATCATTTTATACCATTGCACAAGAGCAAAGGGTTGCAGGCAATGGCTTTTAGAGACAATGAAATTATATTAGGCACAGCTCAGGGTTACTACGGAATAAACAAACTGACAGGTGATTCAACCTTTGCTTTACAAACAAAATTGCCTGTTGAAAATGTAAGTTGTCTACAGGTAATTGACAACAAAGTATGGGCTGGTTCCCCAATGGGAGCCTTTATGAAAGAACCCTCAGGCACTTACAGGTACTATGCTTCAAAAAGATGGTTGAATGAAGATGCCGTTACAGCTATTGCAGCTGACAGTAAAGGCAATGCGTATGTATTAACGCCAAGCGGATTAAATAAAATTGAATTTATCTACGAAACTTTTTTGGATAAAGCAACGCTCTTCCAGGATAATATTAGGCAACGCCATATTCGTTATGGCTTTATTTCTAATGTTACTCTTCAGTTGCCCGGCGATTTAAGCACCGCCCAAATGACGGATACCGACAATGATGGTTTATGGTCTGCCTTTTACCTTGGCAGCCAGGCATTCCGTTATTCAGTAACAAAGGATAAAAATGCCAAACGCTATGCCTGGGAAGCATTTGAAGCATTTGAGAGAATCATCTCAGTGAATCCTTTAAAAAATTTCCCAGCAAGAACTTTTGAGCGTAAAGGCTATAAAAATTCTGATCCGCAGGCATGGCATGATTCGCAGGACCCAGAATGGGAATGGAAAGGCACTACCAGCAGCGATGAATTTGTAGGCTACATTTTTATTGCGTCGGTGTTAAATGAAATGGTAGCAGAAACAGAAAGCGAGCATAAACGAGTGGCTGATTTTATAGACAAGATTCTTACACATATTATTGACAACAATTATTATTTTATTGATGCCGATGGCAAACCAACTTTGTGGGGCCGGTGGAATCCGGAGTACATTAATTCATTTCCCGAATCGGTACAAGACAGAAAACTTGGAAGTGCACATATATTAGCTGGTCTGCAACTAGGATATGCCTTAACAGGAAAAGAAAAGTATAAAAGCGAAGCCTACAAACTGATCAATGAATTTGGGTATGTAAAAAATATACTGGTGAGTTACACTAAAATAAAAGAAACGCCGGGTACCATCCGCATGGGTATTGATTTGGGTGCTGGCGGCTGGAATCATTCCGATGATGAGATGGCATTTTTAACTTACTGGCCTTTGTACCGCTACGCCTTTACGCCTGAATTACAGGAGCAATACAAATGGGTAATTACAGACCATTGGCAAATTGAAAAGCCGGAAAGAAATGCATTGTGGAACCTCATCACCTTTGCTACAGCAGGTATTTATGATGAACCATCTGTGTTTTGGCATTTAAAAGAATTCCCTACAGACCTTGTTAGGTGGAATATTAAAAATAGCCACAGAAAAGATATTGTGCTGTTGCCTCCAAATTTTAGAAAACAAACAACGGAAGTATTATTACCTAATGGGGAAGTACCTCTAAACCGTCATAATTCCAATGCATTTATTTTGGATGGAGGCGAAGATGGATTAGCAGAACTGGCCGGTGATGAGTACCTGCTACCCTATTGGATGGCACGGTATTTAAAAGTAATTGAATAGTAAATTGGTTGAGCACAAAGGTGGTAGTATGTGTTAATAGTGAGTAATTTGAACTTTGATATTTTCAGCCGTGCGGATGGCTCCACCATGGATGTTAACCTATTTAGGTTTTGACAAACAAATGCAGCACCGTAGCCTTGTAGCTATTATAGCAACAGATTTTAAGTCGTTTTTATAATGTGGAAGATCAATAAAAAGCCGAAGTCTCGGAGCATTTGATCCAAAAAAATGAATCGTGCCAATGGCACTTAAACAAAATACCATTTTATTGCAACAGATTAAAATTAGTTGCTATAAAATAAGTACGAGCCGATAACTCTTCAAAAAACTTAAGTTAACAACTCTGGTGTCTCTAAAAGCCACTTAAAATTTGTAACCTAAATAGGCATTAAATAATAAAAACTAAACCAACCACAAATGCAGCCAAAGCCTGTCGGTGTTTTATCCCATAGCCAGGGAATACGTATCGAAGCCCTGGATATTTTCAGGGGCATCACTATGGCGGGTATGATCCTGGTAAATGATCCTGGCATTGCTACAAATGTATATGCCCCGTTGGAGCATGCAACCTGGAACGGCATTACCCCAACAGATTTTATTTTCCCTTCTTTTATTTTTATTGTAGGTGTTTCTGTGATGCTCTCTTTATCTGGCCAGTTACAGAAAGGAGTAGCAAAAAAAACAATCATCGGCAAAATATGCAAGCGGGCAGCCATACTTTATTTATTAGGTATGTTTCTTAGTATCCTGCCAACATTCAATCTTGCTTTGCTCCGTTATACAGGCGTTTTACAACGCATTTCCATTGTGTTCTTTTGTTGTTCTTTGTTGTATCTTTTTACCAGTCGTGCTTTTCAAATAAGGCTGGCAATATTTATTTTGATTGCCTATTTTTTACTGATCACATTGGTACCTTTACCGGGTTATGGGTATGCTATAATGGAGCCCGGTAAAAACCTGGCAGCCTGGGTTGACAGCTTTTTGCTTCCGGGTAAAATGTACCAGGGTACGTGGGATCCGGAAGGTGTATTGAGTAGTTTTACAGCAGTGGTAACGGGTATCATTGGTATGCTCACTGGCCATTTATTACTGAGCAGTAAAACAGCAGAACGCAAGATTATCTGGTTGTTCTTTGCAGGTTTTATTTCTTTCGCCATTGCCAATGGATGGCACTGGTTTTTTCCTATCAATAAAAATTTATGGACCAGTTCTTTTGTTTTATACATGGCTGGTCTTGACTGCATGATACTGGCAAGCCTGTATTTTTTAGTAGATATACAGGGTGTTAAAAAATGGGCAACATTTGCAAAGGTCTTTGGTTCCAATGCCATTGCAGCCTACCTGGTATCTGAATTTATTTATGACATTATTTATTTTAAAGTAGGCAGTGTGCATGGTACAAGTTTAAATGATATCATCATCAAGGCTGTAATCCCATCGGGCTTATCGCTTGAAATGATCTCATTTATATGGGCATTACTTTACGTTGTATTGTGTTTTATACCAGTGTATATCCTTTATAAAAGAAAAATATTTTTAAAGATTTAAAACAGAAAAAAATAGTTCAACAGTGGATAAATGAAGTAAGAATAAAGATTTTGATTTATGCAATATTCTTTTTTTATAAACGGGCAGTGCTCAATAAAAAATCATTTGTACAAGAGCCGATAGCTATCGGCTGCCACGCCAATAAAGTTTAATAGATGCAATCGGTTAGATTCAAAAAATATAAAATTAACAATCAAAATATTTATTAATAAACCATATAAATGTATAATCCAATTATCATTCAATTGAAGTGTGTACTTTTTATTTGCCTAATTTTTTCAATACCTGTAGCTGCACAGCAATCTACTTTTAAAGACACCAGTTTTATGCAGGAATATCACCAGGCATATCCTATTGGCAATGATGTAAAAGAGAAAGAAGTAAGAAGCATTGCTGTAGATAAAGAAGGTAATGTATGGATAGCCACCGCAGCAGGTGTGCTAACTAAAAACAAAAATAAATCTTCCTGGTCATCTCCATTTGCTGCTGCAGATAAAGGGCCTGCATATGCAGTGGTAACAGACAATGAAGGTACTGTTTGGATGGGCACCTGGGATGGTGTATACACTTTTAAAAACAATACGTTGCAATTGTTAAAAGGTACAGAAGGACCAGTGTCTGTTATGTGTGCTGCCAAAGAAGGTGTGTATGCTGCCGGGCCAAAAGGCATTTGGTTGTTCAATGGCAACAAGGTTGAAAAGAAAAATTATAACATTGCAAGATCGCTTAGAAAAATAATTTCTGACAATGATAACGGTGTGTGGTTAGCTTCAGATGTAGGTTTGTATCATTGCACTGCTACCGGTACAACACATTTTTTGGATACCTCTTTTTTGCTGAGTGCTTACATAAAAGGGCTGGCCGTTAGCCCCGATAATAAACTGTGGGCTGGTGGCCTGGGTGGGGTAAATATCTTTGATAAAGAAAAGAAAGACCGTGTACTTACACCCAAAGAAGGTTGCTCCTCAATCTATATAAATTGTATTACCAAAGATGCAAACGGCACTATGTGGGTAGGTACAGATGTTGGTGTGGTCCGGTTTTTAAAAAACGGTACGCATACCCTTCTTTTCAGTAACCGTTGGTTGGTAGATGACCATGTAAAAGACATAGCTTTTGATGCCGATGGTACAGCATGGATAGCAACGACCAATGGCGTAAGTGCCATCCTGAAAAGAAAAATGGACCTTGCCGCCAAGCAGGATTATTTTTATGATGTGCTGATGAAAAGACATATTCGTGAACCCTGGATTGCAGGACAGGCCCACTTAAATATCCCTGGTGACATCA
>JANXSK010000007.1 GCA_025352695.1 Ferruginibacter sp.
TTTTAATGGGGTAAAGTTCAGCGTCATCACAGGAATAATTCTGTTTACAGTTGACTTGTTATAGATATTATCTAGCACCCAAAAAGGGTTATTTCTTGAATAACGATAAAGACGTTGTGTGCCATCGGGATTTAAATATGGGAAAGGGTTCCATGATACCGGCCCCGCAAACACCGTCCAAATAGGGTTTTCCAGTACATAACCTTCCGGCATCCTATCATTGCCGGTATTACTGTAATTCAACTGGAAAGTAGTATTAAAATTTTTAGTTACCCGGTTAGTATATTTTGTAAAAAATGAATGTCTTTTAAAATTGGTTTTAGGAACACTTCCATCCTGATTTAAAAAAGAATATGACATAAAATAACTACTACTGCTTCCACCTCCACTTACACTGATTGTATTATTTTTAGTAATGCCTGTTTTAAAGAAAATATCTGTAAGGCTATACCTCGGAGCCGGTGCCCCGTTTATTTTTAATGTATCCATCAATGCTCCCCATGATACACTAGTCTTATGTGTTTCGCCATTAAAAAATACACCTCTCGAACCTTGTGAATATTTTGTTTGCCGCTTTGGTAATAAAGGATTCTCCATGGAAAAATCAGAAGAAAAAGTAACCGTTGGCTTTTTATCAGTAGTCCCGCCTTTAGTTGTTATCATCACCACACCCCTTGCTCCTGAAGAACCGTACAAAGCAGTGGCAGCAGCACCTTTTAATATGTTTACCGTTTCAATAATTGATGGATCAATATCTACCAACCTGTTACTTCCCGGGCCTGCATTCAGGTTGCCGGTTTCATCGTTATTAATAGGTACACCATCCACCACTATCAATGCCTGGTTTTCGCCATAAATGGAAGTAGCACCTCTGATCACAATCCTAGATGAGCTTCCCGGCGCACCGGATGCACTTGTTATTTGAACACCTGCAACTTTACCAGCAAGCCCATTTACAATATTTGATTCTTTGGATCTTATCAGTTCATCCCCTTTCACTTCCTGCGTACTGTAAGTAAGATTTCGCTTCTCCCTTTTTAAACCCAATGCAGTCACCACTACTTCTTTTAATCCTACTGTACTGAGTTTCAGTGTAATACTTAATTCTTCTTTGCCAACGGTTGAATACTCTTCGGATTCATAGCCAACCGCCGAGACCAACAGCACACCGTTACTCCCAATTGAAATTTCAAAACGGCCATCTTTGTTGGTTGAGGTAGCATGCCTGGACTTTTTTTCCTGAATAGTAGCACCCGAAATCCCCCTGCCCAGCGAATCAGTTAATTTACCGGTAACAATTTTGATTTGTGCCATTGTCACCTGGCAAATAAGGATAAAAAAAATCAAACCAATAAGCTTTGAAGTTTTTCTCATAATAGTTAAATTAGTGTGATAAAATATTTTGGTGATTAATAAATGTTATTCATACAATTATTAAATTAGTATAAAGTTAAATTATCATTACTTACATTGCTATCCTTCAATTATCCGTTTATTTACAAATATTATCTATTTATTTATTGCTAATTTTTGGAAGACCATTTATAAACACAGTGCCTCTTCCCAGTTGCTTTCTATAATAATAACATCCCTTACTAATTAAAGAAAATAATCCAAAAGGTTGTAACTGATATTTCGATTGTAACTTTAGGTTTCAATAAATTTTATTCATAAAATAAATAGCCATCTTTGGGCATTTAATAATCTTTCAACTTTTAAAACATCAGTAATGTTTAGCAAAGAAATTTACATCAATCGACGTACCCAACTTAAAAACCTCGTGGGCAGTGGAATTATTTTATTGATTGGAAATGAACAAAGCAGCATGTCGTATAAGGATAACTGGTATCCATTTCGGCAGGATAGTTCTTTCCTTTATTTCACAGGACTGGATACACCAGGCCTTGCCGCAGTGATAGATATTGACAACAATACAGAAATGATTTTTGGAGCCGAGTCGAGTGTTGAAGACATAATATGGAACGGGCATACGCCATCCTTAAAGGAAATGGCCGAACTTTCAGGATGTCTTACTACAAAGCCTTTTAAAGAACTGGAGGCAATTATTAAAACGGTTAAAAACAGCCAACAGGCTATTCATTTTTTGCCACCTTACAGACCGGAACACACCCAACTGCTGAGTCATTTGTTATCGATCCCGTTAAATAGTGTTGCAGTATCTGTATCAACTCCTCTTATTAAAGCCATAGTAGCGCTACGTTCCATAAAGGATATTGAAGAAGTGCTGGAAATAAAAAAAGCAGTCGCCATTTCGGAGGCAATGCATCTAACGGGCATGCGTAAAAGCCGTGCAGGTTTAACAGAAGCGCATGTAGCCGGGTTGGTGCAAGCAGTTGCCATTAGCGGAGGTGGCAATCTTTCTTTCCCCTCCATACTTACTACCCATGGTGAAATATTACACAACCATTACGGCAACCATATTTTACCAGCAGGCAAAATGGTTTTATTGGATTGTGGTGCAGAAACAGCTATGCATTATGCAGGCGACCTTACCCGTACATTTCCCGTAAATGCTGCTTTTTCTCCCTTACAAAAAGACGTGTACAATATTGTATTGAATGCTCTTCAAACTTCTGAAGCGGCATTACAACCGGGTAAATTATTTAAAGACATTTACCTGCTTGCTGCGGAGAAATTAACAGAAGGATTAACAGCATTGGGTTTGATGAAAGGCAATGCAAAAGAAGGTGTTGCTGCTGGAGCACACACTTTATTTTTTCAATGTGGGCTGGGTCACATGATGGGGCTGGATGTTCATGACATGGAAAACCTGGGTGAACAATATGTTGGCTATACAGCCGAGATGAAAAAAAGTACGGAGTTTGGTTTAAAGAGTTTGCGCCTTGGCAAAGCGTTGGAAACAGGCTTTGTTGTAACTGTTGAACCGGGACTTTATTTTATTCCGGAACTAATGGATATGTGGGCGGCGGAAAAAAAATTAACCCAGTTTATTAACTACGATAAACTGGACTCTTTTAGAAATTTTGGCGGCATTCGAATTGAAGATAATTACGTGGTAACAATAACAGGAAGCGAATTGCTTAGTGCTTCTTTACCGAGAACAGTAGCCGAAATTGAAGCCATCAGAGAAGAAGCGTTATCATAGATTGTTATTTTGTATGCAGCCGCAAAACATTGATGGTGTAAGGCTTGAAACTGATCTGGAAGAATGGCTTTACAACACTTACTGTTTGTGTTTGTGGAATATATTTTGTTGGGTCAGCAAATGAATTTTCCGCATCCGGAGAAGCGGCCTGCAATGAAATAAGATCAGCTATTGGTTGCAAAGTAGCAATACCATTTAATGAGATGCTGGTTTGATATGGGTTACCAGAAGCATTTACCGCTTTAATAATTATATCACCTGTAACGTCATCTTTTCCTGCAATGCTGAAAAATTGTTGGGGTTCTTTGTAAGTCATCAATAATTTTTCATCTAAGTAACATTCAACTTTATCGTACCCCACTTCAATGGTGATGTTATACCAACGACCGGTTTCAATGGGTTTATCCAAACGCTTTGATTCAGAAATAGCGGCGATATCAAATCCATTGGTCACACTTTCAAACACAGCATTGCTGTTTAACCAGCTACCAATATGGGCACGCAATTGTGTGCTGTCATTCTTTACTGCAAAAGGAATGATGAAGGCGTTGTAGCCAGACTTTTTTCTTGCTTTTAATTTCAGGGTATAGGTATCAAAATTTTTATCTTTTAACCAGGTCAATCGTTGTTCACCTTCTACGGTTTGGCTCAATGCACTGTCATGCACTTTCCAGTCACCACGTACCAGTTTCCATTCTTCAGGTTTGTTTACAAAATCACTTTTGTAAACAACCTTGCCATTTTGTATCACTTCAATGTCTTTGTAATCTGATTGTGTATCCCATGTGGCCAATCCAATACTGCCACTGAACAAAGGCGTTTTACTTTTTTGTTCCGGGATGATTGTGTGGCTATTTATATTTTGGGTAGGTTTATTTTCATTGAACATTTTTATGGTATAATATGAGATACGAGCAAAGCTTTTTGATGCATCAAAGTTGATGAGATTAACCGGCCAATCAATATCTTTTACATTTACCAGCAGTGGTGCATAGCTGCTCATTTTTACCAGGTCGCTATTTTTTTCCATGCTCATAATGTACACGGCATCACTTAAAGCCGCATTCATGTTACCTGCTCCCACTCCACTATTGGTAGCGTACTCGCCTACATACATATCCCAGTCGCCCCGTTTGTATTTATCAAAATGATTGTAATTACGCATGGCCCAGCCTGCGGCTTTGTAAGCATGTTCATCTACGATATCAATCCCTTTCATGCTGTCAGTGGTATGCCTGTTTACATCACCAATTCCCATACTAGCCATTATTTTTAGCTGCGGATATTTTTCTTTAATGGCCTTGTAAAAACGATTGTAACGGGCTGCATATCTTGGGCCGGATTGTTCATTACCTATTTCAATATATTTTAACGGAAAAGGTTTTGTATGACCATTAGCAGCTCTTAATTTCCCATACTTACTTGTTATAGGCCCAACAGCATATTCAATACCATCCAAAATATCTTTTATTACAGAATCTACTTTTTCATCGGGAACAAAAGTGCCACTTCTGAAATCGCAGGATACACCAATATTGAAAACATACAATGCTGCTGCATGAATGTCTTCGCAAAACTGCAGGTACTCATGATAGCCAAAACCATCCGTACTCCAATAGCCCCAAACACTGTAAGTACCCGGGCGCTTTTCAACCGGGCCTATACTTTTTTTCCAATTGGGTGTGTTCTCTACATTGATGCCTTCTACAAAACAACCACCGGGCCAGCGTACAAATGCAGGTTTTAAATCCGCTATATAATTAGCAAGGTCTAAGCGTAAACCATTAGGCCTGTTCATAAATGTTTTTGCCGGAAAGAGGGATACCATATCTAACCAAACTGTGCCCGTACTGCCAAATGATAAAACAAATTTTGCTTTGCCATCTGTTTGCGTTGCCAATAGTTTACAAGTATATTTTTTCCAGGCAGTTCCGCTTATGGAAGGAATGATATAAGCCCCCAATACAGTTCCATCTTCTGATTGCAATGATGCTGTTACAGATCCTTTATAACTTTTATCAGTACGGGCAAAAAAACTAAGATTATAAGTTGCTCCTTTAACGGTGTTGATGCCCCAAAAACCTTCGTTGACTAAATTATTTTTTCCTTTAGCATCTATTTTAATAATGTTAACCTGTAAAGAATTTGGGGATGCATTGTTCAATGAATTTTGTTGCGTAAGGCCCAATGAAATATTAGCGGCATTGGTAGTTTGCAGGCTCCATGCCGGCCACTGGCTTTTTACAGGCCATTCCATTTTCCAATCACTGATGCCATTATTGGGTATAGAGAAATGCGGTGTTCTGTTTGGTACAATAAAACTATCTACCAGTGTAGTAGCCAATGGCAAACGGCTTTCCTCAAATCCACGGTTCTGAATCAGTTCGCCATACAATCCGCCTTCTCCTCCGTGGCTAATTTCTTCAAAGAAAATACCATGTAAATCAGGCGATACTTTGCTTTCTAATTTTGAAGCATCAATTGTAATGGATGCTTTGTTTTGGCTGAAACCAAAATAGGAACCTGTTATTGCGGCAAGAAGAAGAAAATATTTTTTCATGTTTTTATAGTTGAACTTTTTTTTGCGTTTCGTAGGTATGTAATATAGGTAACCTGCACAAGTAAATGCCCCTGCGTTCCGTAGGAACGTAATATAGGTAACCTGCACAAGTGAATGCCTCTTCGTTCCATAGGAACGAAATATGGGTAACCACCACAAGTGAATGTCCCTTCGTTCTGTAGGAACGATATATGGGTAGTAGCCAGCACAAGTGAATACCCCTGCGTTCCGTAGGAACGATATGTGAAAAATAATATCCTCCAAAAAATCCAATACTTGTTATAGCTTTATATTAAAAATCCTACCATATGCCAAATACCTACACCCAGATACATATTCAATTTGTGTTTGCAGTTAAATACCGCCTTGCTTTAATTGCGGCGCCCTGGAAAAGTGAACTGCATCAATATATTACCGGTATCATTCAAAACAAATCTCATAAAATGTTACAGGTTAATTCGATGCCGGATCATTTGCATATGCTCATTGGTTTCAGGCCAGATGAGAATATGTCTCAGTTGATCCAAGTCGTAAAATCTGAAAGCACCAAGTGGATCAATGACAATCATCTCTGCCATGAAAAATTTTCCTGGCAGGAAGGTTTTGGTGCGTTCTCTTATTCCAAAAGTCATGTTCCAAATGTGATCCAATATATTCAAAACCAGGAAGCACATCATCACAAACAAACCTTCCGGGAAGAATACATTGCTTACCTGAAAGCTTTTGAGATTGAATATGATGAACGCTACATTTTTGCAGAGCTTCTTTGAT
>JANXSK010000027.1 GCA_025352695.1 Ferruginibacter sp.
ATCGTAACTTAATTGTGCTACTTCTTTTGATGGAAACTGTGCCATTAAAACTGATATTTCCAGCACCACTGTCCACAAGCGGCAGGTATGTTCAAACCCTTTTACATCAAAACTATTATCACTTTCTTCAAAGAAACGACGCAGGTTTACAGAAGCTAAATTGCAGGCGGTGTTGTCAAGGAACATATATTCGCTACATGGATTACTCGCTCTTATTGGGCCACCTTCGGGGCAGGTATGCCATTCGTTGATGGTGGTATCATATTGTGTTCCGGGATCAGCACATTTCCAGGCAGCATGGTTAATCTGTTTCCACAGTTCTCTTGCCTTGATGGTCTTCATCACTTTGCCGTTGCTTCTGCCTTTCAGTTCCCAATCGCCATCTGTATCCAATGCTTTAAAAAATGAGTTTGGTATGCGAACGGAGTTGTTGCTGTTTTGTCCGCTTACAGTTTTGTAGGCTTCGCCTTCGTAATCGCTGGGATAACCTGCTGCAATCAATGCCGCTACTTTATCTTCCTCTCCTACTTTCCAGTTTACAAAATTTTCTATTTCCGGATGGTCCAGATCAAGACAAACCATTTTAGCTGCCCGACGAGTAGTGCCGCCACTTTTGATTGCTCCTGCTGCCCTATCGCCTATTTTTAAAAAACTCATCAATCCGCTGGAAGTACCGCCGCCACTCAATTTTTCACCATCCCCACGGATGCTGCTGTAGTTGGTTCCAACACCACTTCCGTATTTAAATATCCTTGCTTCTCTTACCCACAGATCCATGATACCACCTTCGTTCACCAAGTCATCTTCTACACTTAAGATAAAGCAGGCATGTGGTTGCGGACGTTCATAAGCCGATGTAGATTTTTTTAATTCATTGTCAAAAGGATCCACATAATAATGTCCCTGTGGTTTGCCCGTAATGCCATACACTTCGTGTAAACCCGTGTTAAACCATTGGGGGCTGTTGGGTACGCAAGCCTGGTTTAAAATGGAATATGCCAGCTCATCGTAAAATATTTGTGCATCGTTTGGTGTGGCAAAATAATTGTATCGTTCACCCCAAACCCGCCAGCAGTGAGCCATACGATGGGCTACCTGTTTAATGGTGATTTCCCTGCCCGTGCTTCCATCTGCCTGTGGTACGCCTGCTTTTCTAAAATATTTTTGTGCTAAAATATCGGTTGCTATCTGACTCCACTGCTTTGGCACTTCCACATTATCCATTTGAAAAACAATTTCGCCTGATGGATTTTTTATTACCGAAGTGCGGTAATCGTATTCAAACATATCGTAGGGAGATATGCCTTCTTTGGTAAATTGCCTGGTAAAAGACAGTGCTGCGTTTGTAGTTGATTGTGACATAGAAATTGAATAGGTTGGTGCGTTAATAATTTTTTGAACGACGGATAACGAAAATATTTGTTGTTGGTGAAGATTCAAACGATTATATATTAACACCTGTGCACAAATAAGGTTGATAATTTTCAAAATATAACAGGATTGTGCCTTTACTAACTTTTCAATTTTTATTTAATAAAATGCTTGCTGAGATATTGTTTTTTTGAGTTATAATTAAGAGCATTCTTTTCCGGTTAGTAGTCCAAGGTTTTACCCTGGGTTACTAAAATTCAAGTTCTTCGGATTTTTTCGGACTTTCAAACCCATTGTTGGCTGTAAATAATTTATTACTTAAAGATCTATTTCAATTCGTGTAATTAGTGCCTTAAAATATCGTGTATTTAAAAATAGAATACGTCGCTATCTTTATTATATGAGGGTTGTAATACAAAGAGTAACGGAGGCAAGTGTTACCATAGACAATAAGGTAGCATCTTCCATCAGCAAAGGCTTGCTGGTATTGGTTGGAATTGAAGATGCAGATACAAAAGAAGATATTGAATGGCTTAGCAATAAAATTGTTCACCTCCGCATTTTTGATGATGCAGACAAGGTGCCGAATTTATCGATCAAAGAAACGGGTGGCGATATTTTACTCGTTAGCCAGTTTACCTTACATGGCAACACAAAAAAAGGCAACCGGCCTTCGTATATACGTGCCAGTAAGTCTGTTGTAGCAATACCAGTGTATGAAAAAATGATTGCCCAACTGGAAAACGATTTTGGAAAAAAAATATTTACCGGCGTGTTTGGTGCAGATATGAAAGTGGCACTGGTGAATGATGGGCCGGTTACTATTTGGATTGACTCGAAGCACAAGGAATAATACAAATTTTATAACACGAATTTTTAAGGCACGAATTACACGAATTAAATACTCGTTATGACCGAGATTATTTTAAAAGAAGAATCTTATCAGTTGATTGGAATTTGTATGGAAGTACATAGAGAACTTGGAATGGGGTTTAAGGAAATAGTCTATAAGGATGCCTTAGAATATGAATTCAAAAACCACAGTATTCTATACAAAAGAGAAAAAGAATATAAAATTGAATATAAAGGAATCACCCTTCCTCATAGGTATAATGCTGATTTCATTGTGTATGGTTCGATAATCCTGGAAGTAAAAGCTTCCTACATAATTGTAAATAATTTTGTGAAACAAACCATCAATTACCTCAAAGCTTCAGGTTTGCAATTAGGTATCATTGCCAACTTTGGTGAACAATCATTTGTTTCAAAAAGAGTTGTATTTTAAAATACGCACAATTCGTGTAATTCGTGCCTTAAAAATTCGTGTTATTAAAAATTAAATTCGTGTTATGGAAATTAAGGAAGCGCAAGAAAAAGTTGACCAATGGATAAAAACGGTTGGAGTTAGGTATTTTAATGAACTTACTAACCTTGGTATTTTAATGGAAGAAGTAGGTGAACTTTCCAGATTGATGGTGCGAACTTACGGCGAACAATCTTTCAAAGAAAGCGACAAAGGAAAAAATATAGGAGATGAAATGGCAGATATTCTGTGGGTGTTGATGTGCCTGGCAAACCAAACAGGTGTTGATCTTACAGAAGCATTGCAAAAAAACTTTGAAAAAAAGAATATAAGAGATGCTCAACGACACAAACACAATCCGAAATTGAATAGCTAAAATCTGTGCAATTCGTGAATAAAATCCATAGCCACCTTTTCTTATAATTTGTGTAATTCGTGCCTAAAAATTCGTGTTATCCCTTTTTACTTTTACCCCTTAACTTTGCGGCATTATGGCAAACGAATCAAATAATTTTGCGGAGCTGATTGCTCATTGTAAAGAATATGGTTATATTTTTCAATCTTCTGAAATTTATGACGGACTGGCTGCGGTGTATGACTATGGCCAAAACGGTGCACAGCTAAAAAAAAATATCCGTGATTACTGGTGGAAAAGCATGACACAATTACACGATAATATTGTGGGTATTGATGCGGCTATTTTTATGCACCCTACCACCTGGAAAGCTAGTGGCCACGTTGATAATTTCAGTGACCCGATGATTGACAACAAAGACAGCAATAAAAGATACCGGGTAGATCATTTAATTGAAGCACATGCGGAAGCATTGGCATTGGAAGGAAAAAAAGAACAAGAATTTGCACTGCTGAAAAATATGGATGCCTTGTTGGCCATAAGCGATTATGCAGGTTTAAAACAACTAATTGTTGACAACAATATAAAATGCGCTATCAGCAAAACCTGCAACTGGACAGAAGTAAGAGAATTTAACCTCATGTTCAGCACACAAATAGGCAGCGTGGCTGAAGAGAGCGATACCATTTATTTACGTCCCGAAACGGCGCAAGGTATTTTTGTAAACTTTTTAAATGTACAAAAAACAGGAAGAATGAAAATTCCTTTTGGTATTGCACAAACTGGCAAGGCTTTTAGAAATGAAATTGTAGCCAGACAATTTATTTTTCGGATGAGGGAATTTGAACAAATGGAAATGCAGTTTTTTGTTCGCCCCGGCACACAAATCGAATGGTATAATTTCTGGAAGGACGAAAGAATAAAATGGCATGAAAGCCTTGGGGTACCTGCTGAAAAATTACGCTTTCATGATCATATAAAATTAGCCCATTACGCAGATGCGGCTTTGGATATTGAATTTGAATTTCCATTTGGCTGGAAGGAACTGGAAGGCATACATTCAAGAACAGATTTCGATTTAACACAACACCAAACTTTTAGTAAAAAGAAAATTCAATATTTTGATAATGATTTAAAGGAAGATGGAAAGCCTTATGGTAACTACATTCCCTATGTTGTAGAAACTTCTGTTGGCCTGGATCGTTTATTTCTTACCATCATGAGTCTGGCCTATGCCAATGAAAAATGGACAAAAGAAGATGGTACAGAAGAAAGCCGTGTGGTATTACGCATCCCTGCAAAAATTGCTCCCACCAAACTGGCAATATTGCCGTTGCTTAAAAAAGATGGCCTGCCTGAAATTGCCAAAGAACTGATGAATGATTGCAAGGGTAGCTTTATGTGTTTCTATGAAGAGAAGGATGCCATCGGCAAACGTTATCGCCGCATGGATGCGATTGGTACACCATTCTGCGTAACGATCGATCATCAGACAAAGGAAGACAATACTGTTACCATTCGTTACAGAGATACAATGGTGCAGGAGCGAATTGCTTTAAAGGATGTTAAAAAATTAGTGATAGAAAAAATTAGCTGAAATTTTAAGAAATTAAAAGCAATAAAAAAGAAGGGTTTTTAATGTTTTCTCTTTTTATTAAAGTATAAATATTTTCTATTAAACCCCTCTTTCATAATAAGGCACTTCATCATGACTCACCGTTTCTTTCTGTTGCCAGTAAGCTTGCGTAACAACATGTCCATCGGGGGTGTGTAACAACCTTCCAAAAATGGCGTTAGTGGGATTGAAGGTATAATCAGTTACACCCACGGTAAATGTTTCAGGCGCAGGAGGAGGTGGAGGCGGTGGTGGCTCTGCACCTTCTGCCAGTTTTACAACGGGCGCAGGTGCAGCCTTTGGTGGAGGCGATGGAACTATAACAACAGTAAACCTGTTATATTCTAGTAATTTTTTTAAAAACTGAACTCTTTCGGGTGATACATTCTTTTCCACGATGCCACATTTAACGCCATCCAGTTCTTCAAATTCATGATTTTTATTAATCGCCATAATTTTTTATTACACTGTTAATGCAGTAATGTAATCGTATATACAACTTAACAATCCAACAAGCACAATACCTGCTCCGCAAATGATCATGCCCAGTTTGGCCGAAGGATTTAAAATAATTTTTTCAATAGGATGTTCATTTTTATCCATAAAAACTGCCCTGATTACCCGCAGATAATAATACAAAGAAATAATAAGGTTTAATGCCGCAACTATTATAAAAAGATAATTGCCTTTGGAGGCACCGGCAGTGATTAAAAATAATTTTCCGAAAAAACCAGCTGTTGGAGGAATACCTGCAAGTGAAAACAATGCCAACGCCAGTATCCAGCTTATAAAAGGATTGTGTTGATAAAGCCCTCTAAAATCATCTATTCGTTCTTTACCAGTTTGTTGTGCTATAGCTCCCGCCACGCCGAATGCTGCAAGGTTGGAGAAGACATAAATCAATACAAAATAAACTACTGAAGAAGTACCCTGAATAGAATTACTGCTGAGACCAACTAAAATAAAACCAACCTGCGCAATGGACGAAAATGCAAGAAAACGTTTTATGTTTTGTTGTCTCAATGCAAACAGGTTACCAACAATCATAGTGATGATGGATAATAACATTACCATATTGTACCAAATTTCCTGCATAGGTGCAAACACTTTATACAAAGTGGTAAGCAAAATAAATGCAATAGAACCTTTTGATATTACAGATAAAAAAGAGGTAACTGCCATAGGTGCTCCTTCGTATACATCTGCTGTCCACAAATGAAATGGAACGATGGATAATTTAAAAGCGAAGGCAGTAAACAAAAATACAAAGGCTAATATTTGCAATGGGCTCCCATCCAGTAAAGTGGGTATTTCTGCAAAATTTATGGTGCCTGTTACTCCATAAATTAAGGAAATCCCAAACAATAAAATACCGGATGAAAATGCAGATGACAAAATCATTTTCATGGAAGCTTCGGAAGATATTTTTTTCTCTAAATCAAAATTCGCCATGGCTGCAACAGGAATGGTTGAAAGTTCCAGTGACAAAAAGAACATCAGCAAACTGCCGCTGGAAATCATAAAGAACATGCCTAGCAAAGCCGCTAACATTAATATAAAAAACTCCGGCATGTGTTCACTCTTCTTTAACCAATCTGAAAATAACAAGGAGATAAGATATACACCGAGGCTCAAAATACTTTTCTCAAAAGCCATCAAGGCATTAGTAGTAAAAAGTCCACCAAATAAAGTGCCTGTTTGATTAAAGAAAAATCCAACTATAAAATTTCCCAGCAATAAAAATTGAATAATGGATAATAGCTTTTCATTTTTCATCTGCGTACCCACCTTAATAAATAACAGTAGGAAGATGATGAAAGCCATCACTAGTTCAAATTTCAATAATATAAAAAAGTCGTTTAACATACATTTTAAAATCTACGCCTATCCCCTTAAATGCGGACTCGGAGCCTATATAAATAATCAATATCCTCTGTATTTATTTAGGCTGTACCGCTGCAAGCTTGTTCATTATTATTTGTGTTGCCGGACCAATTAAATCATTTAACCAAAAGGGCGCAACCCCAATTGCAATTATTCCTCCAATTAAAATAATTGCAGCAATCTTTTCATTCCACTTTGCGTCACTTAAATTAACATAGCCTTCTTTTAATGGCCCCATAGCTGTTTGCCCGATAGCTCTTAAAATATAGACTGCTGTTACAACAATAGACATGCAGGCGGCAATGGTTGCAATTCGATGAAATGGATCGGGATGCTGCCACGAACCCATAAAAACTGTCATCTCTGCAACAAATCCACTAAGTCCCGGCAATCCTAATGAACAAAATCCTACTATAAATAATATAGTCGTAATAAAGGGCATTACTTTTAGCAGTCCTCCCATTTCATTTACCTGCCTTGTGTGGGTACGTTCGTAAATCATACCTATAACAGCAAAGAAAAGAGCGGTCATTAAACCATGAGAAACCATTTGCATTACTGCTCCCGTCATGGCTGTTTTTGTTAACATGCCTATACCTAATAAAACAAAACCACAATGACTTACAGAAGAGTAGGCATTGATATATTTTAAATCCTTCTGCATCATCGTAGCGAAGGCTCCGTATAAAATTGCAATGGTAGATAGCACAATAATAATGTTGGCATATTCTTTTGCTCCATCAGGCATAATATAAGTAGCCACTCTCAAACATCCGTAACCCCCAAGTTTCATGGAAATACCTGCAAGAAACATAGAGCCTGCTGTTGGTGCTGATGAATGACCATCGGGTACCCAGGTATGAAAAGGAAACAATGCACTAAACACACCAAAACCAACAAACAAGAGCGGGAAGCAAATTTTTTGAACCTCTACAGGAATATGTGTATTGGCCAGCGTTATTAGATCAAATGATTTTTGGTGGCTGCCAAAATAAACACCTAACAATCCTACTAACACCAACGCAGAACCGCCCATTAACATTAGCGCTAACTTGTTAGCAGCATATTCTTTTTTGCCACTTCCCCAAATACCAATCAATAAATATTTTGGTATCACTGCAATTTCAAGAAAAAAGAAAAGTATAAATAGATCAAGTGAAATAAAAAATCCATACGCACCTAAACTAAGCAGGATGAGTAAGAAAAAAAATTCCTTTGTCATCTTTGTTACATTCCACGAAACCAGCACACCTGCAATTACTACAAATGAAGTTAATAAAATCATGGCTACAGAAATACCATCTACACCTAAATGAAAAGAGATGTTCCAAGCTGGAAACCAGTTGTATTGCAATTCAAATAACATCTGTGCTTCATTACCTGCTACTCTTTCATTGCGAAAAGCTAAAAGTAATGCGAAAGCTAAAGCTAATTGTGCAACTGAGCCTATTAGTGCTGTCAACTTTACCTGTTGAGAATTTCTCATCAGCAAGATGAGCACTGCGGTAAGTAGCGGCAATAAAATCAATAATATTAAATTCATGTAGTTATTTCAATGTTGAAAGTTGTTACCGAGAAAAAAATTTATTTATCTCTTATAGATATATCCTTTCATTATTTTGTTTTATTTCCATATATAAATAAACACCACTGCCAGCCCAATTACACCGGCTAAAAAGTAAATAGCGTATTGCTGTACTTTACCTGATTGAAACTCTTTTATTTTTTCTGAAATAAGTTGTGTTGTGTTGCCAGTTAAATTAACCATCCCATCCACTACGTTTTTATCAAACCATGCTGCGGGCCTTCCTACTAAATTGAACAATATTTTTTTAGTAATAAACAAATATAATTCATCGATGTAAAATTTATTGTAACCGGCTTTATAAAAAACATTTAATGAATTGGCAATGGCTACTGGTTTATTATTTTGTTTCCTGTACAACCACATTGCTGTAAAAATACCTGCCAATGCAATTGATACCGGTGCAATAGAAAATTGCCAATGAAACACCACCTCCATCGGTTTACCATCTGCAGTTACAAAATTGCCAAAAGGAATAAACCCTGCAAATGCGGCACCTACTGCTAACAGTACCAATGGCAGCATCATTGCAAAACCACCTTCGCCATGATGTTCTCCATGTACAATTGTTCCCTTATTCCAAAAAATAAGGAAGTATAAACGAAACATATAAAATGCTGTTAAGCCGGATGTAATTAAAGCAATCCAATAAATGAGAGCTTTGTGCTGGTATGCCGCCAATAATATTTCTTCTTTACTAAAGAACCCCGCAAAAGGGGGCACACCAGAAATAGCAAGACATGCTATTAAAAAAGTAATGTTAGTAATGGGTAAATATTTTCTAAGTCCACCCATATCTTTCAATTCGTTGCTATGAATAAAATGTATAACTGAACCGGCGCCAAGAAATAACAGCGCTTTAAATATAGCATGTGTAAAAAGGTGAAACATAGCGGCTGTATATCCTGCGCCAAGTCCAGAATAATTAAGACTGCCATTTTTAAGATTACTACCTGAAACACCTAAAGCAAACATCATAAAACCTATTTGCGACATCGTAGAATATGCCAACACTCTTTTAATATCTGTTTGGGTGCAAGCTATCAATGCTGCAAACAAAGCCGAGAAAATTCCTACATAAGTTACAAAGTGCATTGCACCTTCCGACATGCTGAAAATTGGAAACATTCTTGCTACCAAATAAACACCGGCCACTACCATTGTGGCAGCATGTATCAATGCAGATACAGGTGTTGGACCTTCCATAGCATCTGGTAACCAAACATGTAATGGAAACATTGCACTCTTTCCTGCACCACCAATAAATATTAATATTGCCGCCCAGGTTAATGCAGATGCACCAAGAAATGTGGAAGTATATGCACTATGCAATTCTTCACTACCATCAACTGTTAATCTTTGTACAAGGGTGTTGAAATCAAGTGTGCCGGCATGAAAAGATAGTATCAAAATACCAAGCAAAAAACCAAGATCAGCAAAACGGGTAACAATAAATGCTTTTTTACAAGCAGCTACAGCACTAGGTTTGTTATAATAATAACCAATCAATAAGAAGGAGGAAACCCCCACTAGTTCCCAGAAAATGTACATCTGAAAAATATTGGAGGCCATCACTAAACCCAGCATAGAAAAAGTAAACAGACCAAGAAATGCATAATAAGTAGGAAATCTTTCATCCCCCTTCATGTAAGCCAAACTATAAATATGCACCATTAAAGAAATGAACGTTACTATCGCCAGCATCATCACAGAAATTGGATCGATGAGGACACCAAAATCAATTGAAACTCCTTGTGAAAATTCGAGCCAGGTAAATTGTATTGGTACAAATTTTTGATACATACCCATTACTTTTCCATACTCAAAAAAGTATACATAGGCTATATAAATTGATAAAACAGTTGATACCAATAATAGGGCTGTGGCTATTATTCCAGCTGAGTTTTTTATATATTTTCTACCAAATAAACCCAGTAATAAAAAGCCGGCAAATGGCAGTAAAGGAATGAGCAATAAACTCCATCCAAAATTCCATCCAATTGGAAGAACCTGAAGTAACCGTATTTGTAAAAATTCATTCATAATATAGTAAGTGATTCTTATTACTTCTATCAATTATTTAGGTTTTATAAAACTTTTAAAATTTCATTTCTTCCGCATTTTCTACGTCAATAGATTGATGGCTTCTGTATAAATTGATGATGATAGCAATAGCTACTGCTGCTTCTGCCGCCGCAATGGCAATTACAAAAATTGAAAAAAATAATCCATCCATTTTATGTGGCCATACATATTTATTGAAGGCTATAAAATTCAGGTTTACACTATTTAATACCAGCTCAACGCTCATCAATATGGTAATCAGATTTCTTCTGGTAAAAAAACCAAATACGCCGATAAAAAAAAGCGCTGCACTAATAAATAATATATGGTATAATCCAGGCTGCATTATGCTGTTGTGGGTTTTGAACGTAACGCAATTACAATACAACCAATCATTGCTGCGAGCAGTAAAATACTTACTACTTCAAAAGGCAATGCAAATCCATTTTCTTCAACACTCAACATTCTATCCCCAATGTTTGATACTGTAGGCAAAATCGGTTGTTCCGTTGTTGTTTTAAATGTATGCTGGCATAATTGCACCATTGTTAAAGCAAATCCACAAAAGGCTGCCAATGCTGAATACAGCAGTCTTCCAATTTTTTGTTTGGGTAATAATTCTCCCGCTTGTTGCGTTAAAAAAATGGAGAAGATGATGAGCACCGTAATACCACCTACATACACTACAATTTGCACTGCCGCAACAAAATCGTATTGCATCCAAAAATAAAGTCCTGCAATTCCAATCAAAGAAAATAACAGAAAGATGGCCGCCCTAAATATTTGCCGGGTGGTAACAGCCAATATACCACTCACCAAAGTAAGTGCTGCAAGCATGTAAAATATAATTGTTGATCCGCTCATTTAAGGGTGGTTGTTTCCAGTATTTATTGTATCAAAGTAAAAAAGCAATCTTATTACACCAACTTATTACCTTTGGTCATCATCGTTGTGTCACTCACTTGTACCACATAGCAATATGGATCTTTACCCACATTATTTATTATTGATCGGCGTTTACTTTTTTATATTCAGCGCTTTCAGCATTTAATAAAATTTATTTCAATTATCTTTTTGTTTCTCCTTATAAAAAAAAAGTATCAAATAAAAAGCCTGACAATTAAAAAATGAACTAACAATTTGAACAAAATCAGACATCAAAAAATTAGACAACAGTCATTATTCTACTCCTTCCCTGATCTTCGATCCTTGCTTATTTAAAACCTTAGTTAATTCGGCTCGGTTATATACACTGTGCTCAAATGTTTGAGCCATTTTAATCGCATCTGTAGGACAAGCTACAATACAAAGGTTACACATCGTACACAACTCTAAATGATATACAAATTTGTCAATTGCTTTTTTCTTTTTGCCCTCCGGCGAAATATCAAATTTGGTAATAATCTTGATAGTTGCATTGGGGCAAGCTAGTTCGCAGGCTGTACAACCGGTACAGGCATGTTCATTATTTTCATCGTGTACCAATATCACTTCACCCTTAAATCTATCAGGCAATACCAGGGTATCTCTGTTATCAGGATATTGCTCTGTAATAATTTCTTTGTGATGCGAAAAATAATACATTGTGCGTCTAAGCCCAACAACCAGTGATTTCACCCCATTAAAAACATCTTTTATATAATTAACTATGAACATATTTTTTTTCTTAATTGCTATTTTATTCTTTTCAACAAAACTTACCTCTTTTTTAAACTCCTGCATTTTTACCCCTTTAGGGAATGGTGGCTAAAAATGCCACCCCAAAATTGCCATGGCTGTTACCAGTAATAAATTGAACATGCTAATGGGCAATAAATATTTCCACTCCAGATTCAATAATTGATCAATACGCAATCTCGGAAAAGTCCACCTAAACCACATAATTAAAAATATCAGAAAAAATGTTTTACTAAAAAACCACATGCTAGAGGGTATATAATCCATTATATGATTGAATGATTCCCAATTTCCGATATGAAAAGGCATCCATCCACCTAAAAATAAAGTAGCCCCAATAGCACATACAATAAAAACATTGATATATTCCGCCAAAAAAAACAAGGCGAATTTCATTCCTGAATATTCTGTGTGAAAGCCTGCGGTAAGTTCTGATTCTGCTTCGGCTAAATCAAAAGGAGCCCTATTGGTTTCTGCCGTTACGGCTATAATAAATATTATAAAAGCAATGATTACAGGAATATGTCCTTTAAAAATCCACCAGCCATCTGCCTGTGATTGAATAATATCATTCAAATTTAAACTGCCGGATAACACCACAATAGCTAGAATAGATAACCCGGCAGATAATTCGTAGCTCACTATTTGTGCCCCACTTCTCATCGCACCCATCAAAGAATATTTATTGTTACTTGCCCATCCAGCCATTAAAATACTAATTACCATAATGGAGGAAATAGCAGTAACGTACAATACTCCGATGTTCATATCCCACAATTGAAAATTTTTTGCAAACGCAATTGGCGCCATCAATAACATGGCAACAATGATTGCAATAAATGGTGCCAGGTTAAATAAAAATTTATCTGCGCCATCTGGAGTCATCCCTTCTTTTACGAGCAGCTTTACTGTATCAGCAAGTGATTGTAACATGCCTCCCGGACCAACCCTATTTGGTCCCAGTCGTATTTGAATCCATGCAGCCACTCTTCTTTCCATGAGTACCAACACCAATCCAAGTATTGCAAACAAACTAATTACACCTACCCCGGCAATCACCATTTCAAACAACATTGTCCAGGTAGAATTAAAGGTTGCGTTCAACCAGGTGTCTATAGATTTTGATATGTTTGAAAAACTTAGCATAGCTTACCTTCTGCCTCCACTGCCTCCACCACGGCGGGAGAACTGATTATGTAGTAGAGTGTATTTATCATTATATTGTTCATCATTTTATTTTATTGTGCTAACACTATGCCTGTCTCAATTAAAACTTCCAGTCAGCCTACTCTTCAAAGTTCCACCTTCAGGGGGCAGAGGGGGCTACCTGTCTATATCCGGTATTACTAAATCCAATGTTCCCATTATTGCCACTAAATCGCCTAGCTTACTACCTCTTGCCATGTGATCCAATGCAGAAAGATTTGAAAACCCTGGTGAACGAAACTTAATCCTATAAGGAGTTGTTCCACCTTCGCTCACAATGTATACACCAAATTCTCCTCTTGCTGTTTCTACCCGCTGGTAAAATTCTCCCTTAGGCAATTTCAACACTGCTTTTGTTTTTGTTTGAAAATCTCCTTCGGGAATATTATCTACCAATTGTTCTATTATCCTGATAGATTGATTCATCTCTCTTATACGCACCATATACCTTGCAAATGAATCACAACCTGTTTCCAAAACTTCAACAAACTCCAGTTGATCATATATCTCATAAGGATAAATTTTTCTGACATCGCAGGAAATATTACTGCCCCTTGCTGCTGGTCCTGTAACACCAAAAGAAATAGCGTCTTCAGCAGATAAATACCCTACTCCTTTCATCCTGTTTTGAAAAATTATATTGCCTGTAACCAACTCGTCATATTCGCTAATTTTAGACTTATATAATTTAATAAAGTCTTTTATTCTTTTTTGAAAGTTGGGATGAATATCCTGCATAATGCCACCGGGAACAATGTAGTTCATAGTTAGTCTAGCACCACAGGTTTCTTCCATAATATCATTAATAGTTTCTCTTTCTCTAAACGCATGAAAGAAAGGTGTAAATGCACCAAGATCCATTGCCATGGCTCCCCACCATAATTCATGAGATGCAATTCTTGTAAGTTCATCCAATAATATTCTTACCACCTGCGCCCTTGACGACACTTCTATCTGCAAAGCTTTTTCTACACAAAGTGCACAGGCATGGTTATTAATATGCGATGAAAGATAATCCATGCGGCTGGTTACGTAGATGAACTGGCGATAGGTAAGGCTTTCGCACATTTTTTCAATGGAGCGATGGATATAGCCAAGATGTGGTTCTACTTTTTTAATGGTTTCTCCATTGATGGTAATAACAAGGTGCAGCACGCCATGCGTAGCAGGATGCTGTGGTCCTACATTTATAATAATATCTCCGTCTGCCGTTCTTCCTATTTCTTCAACCATATTACCCCTATTCCCTAAATGGGAACGATTATGTTTTATTATATAAAATTAGTTCTACCTCTTTAATACCCACCGGATTTTGATCCGCTTTCATTGCTCCCCTTTAAGAAATGAGAAATTTTACAGCCTTATCATATTAATCGGGTCTTCAAAATCTTTTAGCATAGGTTTCTTTCCTTCCCATCCATCTGGTAAAATAAGTAACCGCAAATCTGGATGATTGATGAAATTAACCCCAAACATTTCATACACTTCCCGCTCATGAAAATTGGCAGTTTGCCAGATATCACTTACAGTTTCTATTGCAGGATTATCTGCGCCTAACTTTGATTTGACAACTATGTTGTGCCGGAATTTTGTTGAATCTAAATGATACACCATTGTAAGGTGCGTCTTCCAGTCGATACAGGTAAGGCAGGTAAGAAAATCGAATAATAACGCAGCCTCCGTACGAAGTTTCTTCGCCAACAAGTGCCAGTCGGATGGGGCTACATAAATGGTAAGCCATTGTCCACTTTCTTCAAAAGTAGCGGCAGGTAATAATTCCGTAATAATTGCTTTTAATGCTTCGTTCGTCATCCTATTTTTATAATTATATCTGGTGCAATTTATCTCCTCCTGATACCGGTTTTGGCACCTGAATCTGTTCTCTTGTAAGCCCGCTTTTTATTTTTTGTTGTAAACTTATTAATGCATGCAACAATGCCTCTGGCCTTGGTGGACAACCGGCCACATAAACATCTACAGGTATTACATGATCGGCTCCTTTGACAACTGAATAAGTATTATAAAAAAAAGGTCCTCCGCTGATGGCGCAGGCTCCCATTGCAATTACATATTTAGGATCGCCCATTTGATCATATAATCTTTTTAAAACTGGTGCCATTTTATTTACGATGGTTCCCGCAATAATAATAACATCTGCCTGCCTTGGGGAAGCTCTTGCTACTTCAAACCCAAATCTTGAAAAATCATATTTAGCCCCTGCAACCGACATGTACTCAATACCACAGCAACTGGTAGCAAAAGTGAGTGGCCACAATGAATTGGAACGTGCCCAGTTGATAACATCATCCAACTTGCTTAACACAATACCTCCACCAGGAGTTTCGTGTATCTGACCTGGGAAAGCAACCTCTCCGTCAATCGAAGGAGGAGTTGTAGATGTCCCTGAATTATTTATGGTATCGTTCATTTATTAGAAATATTCAATTTTTAATTTTAGCGATTAAATAAAATCAAGCCCACTAAATCGATATATGCTGCATTTCAAATTCCCCTTCAGGTGCCGAAGGAAACTTTACATCCATTTTAATGCGCCCTTTTTGTGTGCGTATAAAAAACCCATAAACAAAATGAAAAAGAAAATAATAATTTCTACAAGTGCCATCAAGCCAACTTTTTTTGCTGCCACTGCCCATGGAAATAAAAAGACAAGCTCCACATCAAAGATTAAAAATATTAGTGCAAATAAATAATAGCCAACATTTAGCTGTGTCCAGGTTTTACCCTGGGTAGGAATACCACATTCGTAAGGTTGCCCCTTTTGTGCATTGGTTGTAAATTTTGTTACAACTTTAGCAATCAAAACAGCAAAAGTAGAAAATGTTAACGCTGCAAGAATCAAGACAATCATTGAAGAAGGACCCATAAAAATCAATTAATTTTATGAAGTATTAGAACGACAAGTTAACAAAAAATAACAATATTCAAACCGCTAAAAAAGATTGCATTTATCAGACCGTTTAATGCTTGTCGCCATATTGTACTAATAACATTTATTACAGCTAATTTTCTCAACCGTAGATTTCAAAGTGTATAAATTTTTTATCGTATCCCATTTCTGTTATCCTTGCCCTTGCCTCATCAATCATTCCTTTCCATCCACATAAAAAGAAAGTAGCCGCCTTTTTGTCAATACATAATAATTCGTATACAGCATGCACATAACCTGTGTGCCCATCCCATTGTTCCCTTGATAAAGTTGGCAAGTAATGAAACCCTTGTATATCTTTTTGAAGCTGCACCATTTCATCATAATATAATAAATTTGATTTTGTGCGGCAACCAAAAATAAGATAGATATTTTTATGTGGAATGTTGTGGTTTTTAATGTGATGGAGCATGCTTCTGAATGGTGCAATGCCTGTACCAGTGCAAATTAAAATAATGTCTTGCTCTATCGGTTCTTTAAAAGTAAATACACCCTGGGGTCCCCGAAGTGATATTTCGGATCCAACTTTTACTTCATTAAAAAGATATGGTGTACCAGTCCCATTATTATCCAGCACAATCGACAATTCAAAAACATTGGTCCCATCAGGCCACGATGCAATGGAATAACTCCGCCAGCGTTTATTCGGCTTTTCGTGAATGGGTAAATCCAATGTTACAAACTGACCAGGCTTAAAATCAACTTTTTCAAGCTCAGGCACTTCTATAAAAAAACGCCTGGTGGTTTCAGTTTGCTGTTCAATTTTTATAACTTTTCCAATACGCCAGGGTTCCAGTGCCATACATTTTATTTTAAGTAAGTTAGTAAAATTTATAAACGTAGTTATAAAAACAATTTACTCACCATTTTTATTGTTAAAATAATTAATCCAATGCCGTTTAGTTAGGAAACCCGAGTGGCGAATGAGCACCGGTGTTGGTGCTTTCACCAATACCTAAACTAAACGGCATGGATAATTAATTACCTATATTTAATAAATTTATTTAAACTGCTTTAAAAAAAATGTGCAGAGCTGATACAATTATTTTTTTACCACAATGATAGATTATCCTTTTTATCCTACAGATAGCCATCTTTCGGAGTATATATTTTCTTACGGGGTAGCTAAGATAGCTAAAGGCACCACTTCCCCGCTACTTTCTCTGCCAAACGGACTGACTGGTTTCATCATTAAAATAAAAAGCAATAACAAAGCAAAATTAATTGCCCAGGATTTTGAAGGAAACGCCATTGCAAACCAGCACAGTTATGCAATAGGACAAACTACTTTTCCTATCACAGGTTATGCAATCAGTCAGTTAACCCTGCTAGTAGTATTTTTTCAGCCTTTGGGCATGTACCAGCTTTTTGTAAAAAAAAATGGATGCGTTAACAAATAAACCTGTAAGCCTTCAGGATTTTTTGGGTAAAGAAAAAGGACAATCACTAATTAAAAAATTACAACAATGTACAGCAATAGAGAAACAAATAATTATACTAAATAATTTTTTTTGCAGCAGCAAATTGTTGTCGATGATTGCAGTATCGTTAAAAAAGTACTGGCACTTATTTACGAAGCGCAAGGCAATATCAGCATAAAAAAAATTGAAGAAACACTGGCTGTTAACCGACGTATGATTGAAAGACATTTTATTTCCAAAATTGGCATCAGCCCAAAATTATACAGTCAGGTATTTCGTTTTAAATGTGCAATGAATTATTTGCAAACCAACCCCTCTGCTACCTGGGCAGCGTTAACTTATAACAATGGCTTTTTTGACCAGGCGCACATAATAAGGTATTTTAAAGAGTACCTAAAAGTTTCGCCTAACAACCTTGTTAAATTATATCTGGATTTTATTAATTATTTATTGAAACATTAATCATTAATAAAAATATGATTGTCGCATTTGTACAATACGCCTTCTTTACAAAAAATTATATTTGCCGTGCTTAACAAAAATTACTAGTTTCTTATGTACAGTTTCTCCATTGTCACTATAAAAAAATGTTTACTTGCCTTGCATCAATGCTTATTACTATTGGCAAATGCGAGGTCGTTAGGGCGAAAGAATCATCGTCTTATCACAAAACTAAAATACGCCAGTATTAAAACATTGTGTTTTTAATAAAATTTAAAAAAGTAAAAAATATAAGAAAGCTTTAAAATTAAACCGTCACCTAAGTAGAAAAAACCAATTTCGCATTGTGATATTAAAACCCTTATGGCGATTTTTATATTCAGTATTAATTAAAAAGTATTTAAAACCCTAAAATAAAATCATGACTAACTCAAAAATTACCACCAGAAGGCGTACTGCCATTCAACAACTTACTTTGGTTACTGCCGGACTAAGTTTATTTTCTTTAGCAGGCTGCGATCCTACAAAAAAACAGCTATGGCAAATAACAACCACAAATTGTTATCGCCATTTTATTTGCCCCCAACAGCAGCATTACAACCAGGGCCAGGTGGAGTTGATATTCGGGTGCTAGTTAGAAGTACTCAAACCAATATACAATTTTCCAGCGTTGAAATTGCCGTTGCTCCTAAAAAATGGGACCTGCACCACATTTTCACAAAGAGCTAGATGAAGAAATGTTTGTGTTAGAAGGTACTGCTACAGTGATTGTAGCAGGAAAAATTGAGGAGATACAGGCAGATGGATGGCACATGCGGCCAAGGGGTATTGAACATACTTTTTGGAACGGAACAGACAAAAACCTTCGCTTTATTGATATGTACTTTAACCAAAATTCTGAAGATTTTTTAGAGGAAGTATTCCATAAAATTATTCCTGGTATGATACAGAATAAATTAACTCCTGCAGACCCAGGAATAGCCAAACAGTTTGCTGACCTGGATAAAAAATTTGGTATCACAACCTTTTCTGAAAAAAGACAAGCCATTATTGATAAATACGGGCTGATGGCATAACTATAAAACAGGGTTGCTGATGTTATAGGCATGAACTAAAAATATATCAGGTAACAAAATAAACCTTATCTCCAAACCAATCATTATGATTACAACAATTAAAACCATGGAGTCGTCCACTACTTCTACTAAATACTTAACTAATCTTACACCCTTACGGGGTTTAGCTGCCTTACTTACGGTAATTTATCATGTAGATTTAATGATTGGTGGCGGTGGCGGGGCATTGATAAAATATAAAGACTCCATGGTCTTTTCCAGAATGTAACTGATGGTAGATTTTTTCTTTATTCTTAGCGGCTTTATCATGTGCCATGTGTATAATAAATGGTTTATGGATACCGTAACCACCAAACAATTTAAACAGTTTACAATAGCTCGTTTTGCCAGGGTGTACCCATTGCACTTTGTAACGTTGGTATACACTATCCTACTATTTTTTGTTTCTGCAAAACTTGGTATTGCCAAAGCGCCTATTTTACAAATTGCCGATACAGACTACTCCATTATTACAAATATATTATTATTACACTCCATGAACCTGCACAATTGGTTTTCGTGGAACCATGCCTCCTGGTCTATCAGTACCGAATGGTGGGCATATATGGTTTTTCCATCTTTGGTAAAACCTTTTATGCGGTTAAATCCTATAGATATTCTAACAGCGATAAAGGTTTGTTTTATCGGCTATTTGTCTATTACTTTTTTGCTTATCCCTTTGGTAACTTTTCCACCAGAAATTCCTTTTGTAAAAATAGATCCTGCAAAATTATCTATTAATGTAGCGTATCAATTTGGTTTTTTAAGGTGCTTGTGTGGTTTTGTTTTAGGGATGGCTATGTACCAGGGTTATAAAGCCGGCTGGGCTAAAAAAAATACTGGGCAATGGCTACCTATTTATAATACTTGCCATAGGACTATTTATCTGTATGCACCTGAGCTTTCCTGATATAATCACGATAAGTTTTTTTCCACTGCTACTGCTATCGGGAGCGTATGGCAGTATGGGACTAGATAAATTTTTTGCTGCCAAGCCCCTTCAACGGCTTGGTGACTGGTCTTTTTCAATTTATTTGGTACATCAGCCTTTACTATTTATCTTAGGAAGTATCGTTTCTTTTCTGAATCCACCAAATCTCAGTATAAAACAGGCTGGTCCTCCACCGCAACCAAGTACAACAACAATGTGGCTTATTTGTGTGGTGTTTATTTGTGTTACTTTGCTGATATCGTTTATTACTTATCAGTACATTGAAGTACCTGCTAGAAACTGGATTAATGGGAGGGATAAAAAGAAGGTAATGGCATTTACAAAAGTTGTCAGCTAAAATACACTTTAACAGCTATCAGTAACAACAGTGTACAGTTTCGCAACCTACAAAACATCAATAAGAAAAAAGATAATGGCACCCACTAAAAAAGTACTCGAATTGGCAGCACAGCATCATAATTATTTAGGTATACTGATTGAATACATCAATTTTAAATACTTGTATGCTTACTGGCTATTATTTTAACCGTAGAGAAAAGATGTTGAAATTCATTCTTGATACAATTGAGGTTGCAATTTTTTATGTAAATTAAAAACCATTATAATTCTGAAAAGTTCAATAGAAGTTTGAAAAACTTGTCATACACTCCTTGGTTAAAATCCACAAACAAGCATACTAAAAGTGTAAGCACTGAAAACGGTAGACCTTCGACTTAGTGCAAAAAAATAGCATCTCCGTATAAAAAATGACTTATTGCACCAGAATTTTTTCTGTTTGCGTCGAATTTTCTGAAATAATTTTCAACAGATATATGCCTTTTGAAATGCCTTTGATACTAATTGTATTACTGCTACCTTGTAAAGAAAAAACTTTTATAAGTTTACCAGCGGTATTGTAAAGAAGTGCCTTATTACAATTGGCACTCGCAGAAATAAATACCGTTTCATTTATTACTGGATTGGGATAAATAAATATATCATCGCCATTATTACTGAAATTTAGTTTTCTAATAACTGAGTTGGTGTTAGTACCATTCCTTTCCACAATTTTAATTCTGAAATAATTTGGACCGGCCAAAGGTTGTGCATCAGTAAAATTATACAACACTGCGCCCGATGGCGAAATAGAATCAATCGCAATAAAGTTTCTTCCATCAACACTTCTTTCAATAACAAACCTCGCAACATTTATATCATTTTCAGTTTTCCAGCTTAGTAAAGCTTTTCCTTGTTGCTTAGTAGCTTCAAAAGAAAATAAATTTACCGGCAACGGTTCAGTATTATTTGCTCCACCATTATTCAACCAAAACTCACTAAAGCTATTTACTTTAAACTCTGCATAATAACCATCACCATGTGGAATGATAGCAGTGTTAGCAGGAGTAATGTATTTAAAGAATCCTTTTAGATCATCATCAAGTGAACCATTTTCTTCTGCAAGGCTGCTGCTATATTTTGTTACTCCCAATTCGTACGCATCTTTTGGTTTTATACATGATGCACAACTCGAGGCTTTAATCAACGAATCAGCCTCCGCATCTGTAAAATATAACCTTACCCCTACACTATCATTTGCTGGATTGGTTGGATGGATTACAAAATTTCTATCCAGATAATATTGATTGCCGCTATTTCTTACAACCCCGGTTGTATTGGGAAACAATTCAATATCCACTTTACCAAGATTCTGTCCGTTGGGATTTATTTCTGCAAGAAGATACAATGGTCCTGCTGGCAAAATATTAACTTTAAAAGGAATCCAATTATTTCCTGAAACCGCAGGAACTGTAATTTTTACTACAGATGGATGTACGGCCACCTTACTTTTTTCATGAATATTTATATCATCAATACCAACTCCTTCCATGGTAACTCCAGCATCACTTGTTAAAACAAAACGAAAGCGTACAGTCGTTGGCGTAACTGGTAATTCAAAACTTGCCACATGCCATTTAGTTTTAGATTTACTCCAGTTATTATCTATTGCATTCTCATACCAATTGGTACCGCTACCAACGGCGCCTAATTTTTTCCAACTAATACCATCGGTTGAATATTCAACCCAGGTATAATCGTACCCCAACTCAATATCAAAAATATGACTGAAAGATAATTCCGGTTGTGTTAATGCAGTTAAATCAAAGCAGGGCGTATATAAATAAGAAGTTTCATTGTTTTTATAATTGCCAGTTAAATTGGTAGCCCATGCCTTTGTACCATTGGGAGCTTTGTTAATAATGGTTTTTGCAGGCGTTCCCCACTGCCAGCTGCTATTGGTTCCATTAGTATAAAAATTCCCATCATTTGTTTCAAAACTTTGCAGGTAAGGAAAAGTACTTATAACCGGCGTGTTATGAAAAGTGTAATTTAAAATACTATCATTGTCCGGATAACTATCTCCGGAATAATGTATCCAGGCATTTACATTGTAATCAATATAGGCGGCAAGATTTACCTTTTGTAAAAATGTAAAATCAAGGCTTTGATTTGCGGCAATGGACCGTATTATTTCAGTTATAACTGCACCCCCATTTACCTGATAACTTACACTCACATTATTTAGTTGGCTGCTATTAAAGTTTTTTACTGTTACAGTTACAGGATTGTTTATGGAAAGGCTACAACCGGTTTTATCAGGCGAAATTATTTTTTTAATTGCAAGGTCATTAAATACCTGATTTACTTTAAGATCATCAAAGGTATATCCATCATCACTATCGGATATAGGGTTTGCATTATTGGCTGAGGTAAGTCCCTCTTCACCAATTTTTATTTGAAAGGTTGATGTAATACTTTGTGCAGGAATAGCATTACCCAATATTTCATTCACATTTATAATACTGTGTTTCCATTTACCAAGATCAGCCTGGTTGATAAACAGGTCATAAGCCTGCAGCCATACATCGTTTTCACTACCTCTTATCCAAACTTTATTATTGGGATTGTTTGACTGCCCATGATTTTTATAATAAAAATCAAACCGTAACTGGTCGGCAGCATAATTAATCAAATTGTAATTCAACGTAATAGAATCAATCGTAGTAGAATTGCTATTAGGCGATTGATCTAACGTAAGACTTCTGTTGCCCGTTCTCGCAAAGCCAGTATTTACAAAGGTTCTAGCTCTTCCTTTAGTAGTGCTGGCAGAAAAATCAAGGTACTTATTTTCACCGATAGCCATTGTTGGTTTTGTAAAATCAATAGCTGCCATGGATTCAAAACCTTCCATAACAGGCATAACATTTATAGGATCATTGTTAATTAATTTTACTGTTTTATAAGCGGTATCATTCAGGTGGTTTGGATCTGCAGCCAATGTTATCCAGGCTTTAAAATCATAGGTGTAACCACTAGCAATAACAGGGTATAAACCAGTAAATGTATACGTATATGAACTACCCGCAGCAATAAAAGCAGTAACTGTTTCTGTAACCGGGATACCACCATAACTATAGGAAACATTAAGCGGGCCGCCAACAGCTACAGATCCTAAATTTTTGATTAAAATTTTAACCGGAACCGTGGCATTTATTTTATTTGCAAAATGTTGCCTTGCGGTAGCAGGTGCTACAATAGAATCAACTTTTACATCATTATTAAATGCTGCAAGGGTACATGGGCCAGTACCAGGTAATACGTTTATAGATATAGAACGCCTTCCGGAAACAATGCCATTTTTTGCAGCAACACCCAGCCAGGTTGAATTATTTTTATTTAAGTTTTCTATCATAAAAGTAGCGGCACTAGTATTACCAATAACCTGCATACTATCGCCACTCAATTGCAAAACATCATAAGAGGTTGCTCCTGTTACTTCACTCCAGTTTAACTGTACAGCACCTTCACACAAATTTGTTGCTGTAACAACAGGTTGTGGTAAAATGACAATATTAAAATTACTTTGCCCGGTTAACAAAGTGCTATTTCTGTTCACTCTTATAAGGGCACTATTGGTAACAATATCGGGCACCGTCCAGGCATACGTTTTTGCAGTAGCTGCTACCGAATTATTAATGATCGTCCAGGTTGCACCATTATTTATCGAATAGTCTATAGTAAAAGTATTGGTCGTATTATCAGTTGCAGTCCATCGGATATTTTCTGTTTCTCCAGGCACCAACGTTTCCCCTCCAGATGGATACTCTACAGTAACAGCAGGTTGTATTATTTCGTAACTAATAACATATTCCTGCGGACCAAAAGGAATAGAAAATCCTGCAACATTGATGGTATAATTTCCTGCAACAGGGTTTTCTATTACTACTTGTTCAATGTTATTAAGATGATCTGTGCCTTCAATTGCTACATCATTTATATTAGCTGGTAAAGGATTTAAAATCAATGGCCGGTGTAGTGTAGCACCAGGTGCGGTAACAGTAAGATCAAGATCATTTACCAGTGTTGTTGCAGCATTGGGTGCGGCAGCCTTGTCTGTCCAGTACAACATTATTTTTATGCGCTGCGTATTAACAGGCAAAGAAATAGTTTGTGAAATACTACCTCCATTATTAATAGTATTTATTAAATAACGATTTGCCTCCAATGCCTCAACAGCTCTTCTTGCATTTAGCATTCCAAAACCAAATGTATAATCAGGACCTGGATTACCAAGATCTTCGGCAGTATTACAAACAAGTACTTTCATTAATGCGCTTGCAGGATTTGTGCCGCTGTGTAATTGCCGGTATCTTTCATTCAACAGTGACAGGGAGCCTGCAACTGCAGGCGTAGCCATACTGGTACCGGAAAATGCTGCATAGTTGTTATTTGAAATTGTAGATAATACCAACGATCCATGCGCTGTAATTTCGGGCTTTATCCGTCCATCAGCTACCGGCCCACGGCTGCTAAAATTAGCAATAGTATAATTGCGGGCATTCATAGCACCCACCGTAAGTACATTTTTAGCAGATTGCCAACCAGATTTTACTGTGCCAAAAAATCCCGGAAAAGGATTGCAAGTTAAGGCTCCATCATTACCAGCTGCAACAACATGTAATAATGCTTTATAATTATCTGCCTGCAAATCAACATAATTACTGAGTACATCATACACTCCTTCGCCACGACAATTATCTTCTGCAGAATAATATGAGTTGCTGGTGAGCACCATATTGTTGTCGGTTACATACGTTGGTGCACTCGTAATTACATCGCTAAAAAATTGGTTTATAATTGTAGCTTTTGGAGCCATCCCATGATTTTTTACATTAATAATTCCTCCACCAGCAGCAGTACCAGAAACATGTGTTCCATGATCATTTGGCAAACCGGGTGTACGCCCAATTAATCTTCCGGTAAAATCAATATGTGTTGAAATATCTGCATTATCACCAATGCCAATAGTTACTCCTTTGCCATTAAGATTTTTTCCATTAAACGCATTAAGTCCATCTAAGCCGTGTACCGCCCTGCTGTTGTAATTAAGTAGTTTATCTTTTAATACCTGCAAATTAAGACTGTTGACAAATGGTAAAGCTGCTACCGCTTCAATCGTTTTTTTATCTGCCTGGATAAAAAGAATATTTGAATTGGTATACTTTGTAGTTATTAAAGTTGCACCTGCTTTTTGTAATTCCCTTTCAACTATTTCCTTTTCAAGTTTTGAAAAATAACTAACTGCTATTACCGCAGCATCTTTATTATTATTCGATTGCTGGTAGCTGATTAAGCGGCTGCTAATTTTATAAACCGGTGGCACTACATTAATAGAAGCGATGCCAAATTGCTGGGCTGCTGCAAAAGCAAAATTTTTTTTTATTGTCGCCAGATAGGCGTTACCGGGTATGTATGCGTCAAGTTCTATTCCTGCTAACTTTAACTGCTCATTTCGTTCTTTGGTTGGTAAATCAATAAACTGTACCATTACAAAATAGGCATCTCCAAAAAGTGCCGCTTGTAGATTTTCCTTTTTAAAAAATTGTTTTTTAATATTTGAACCTGTAATAAAATTACCATTTGCAAAGCGAACAGTTGTTTCTTGCTGGGCATAAAGCGACAATGAAAAAAAACAACAGGAAAGTAGGCAAAAAGTATATACGTATTTTTTGTTCAAAATATTTTTTTTGGAATTCTTCCTTTATTTATCAAGCTTTTTTAAAAAAAGTTTTTGAAATGCCTTACCGCTCATTCTAGCTTTTATTACCATAAATTTACTTAAGGTAATCTAATACTCAATATTAGTGTTTGCAGCCTGAATAAACATTTATACCATGCACTCCACAGAGCATAATTGCATGGTTTAAATACTGTTTGCAATGCTGTTCTAAAAAACAATCAAATATCTTTCAAAAGTTTAATCCCTATTCCAATATAAAAATATATTTATTCGGTAACTCATATTTATAAACGAACTGATTGCTTTTTGTATTGTAGCGCCATTAGATAATTGTGGTATCATTTTATCAACCCTTATCTTTACCAAACGGATGAACTTGGAAGTGTTGATGAACGAATATGCAAATGACAGCCGCTGTTTTAAAATAGTGGATGAAATCTCATTGTCTAAACCCGGGCATATTCACCTTAACGGTTTACAAGGTAGTGCTGCCACCTTTATTATGGCAGCATTCTTTAATAATCCTTCTTCTAGTCAACTTAACCATCTTATTGTTTTAAGAGATGCAGAAGAAGCCGCTTATTTCCACAATACATTAGAAAATTTAACAGGAGCACTCGATCTTTTTTATTTTCCTTCTTCGTTTAAAAATAAAAAAAATTACCGTTTACTCAACAGCAGTCATGTTATGCTGAGAACGGAAGCATTAACTAAAATTGCTTCGGCAGGTGTAACTTTTGGCATTAATAAAAAAATTATTATTACCCATCCCGAAGCGTTGTTTGAAAAAGTAGTATTGCAAAAAACGCTTTCGGCAAATATTATTTCCATCAAACAAGGCGAAACAATTGATGTAAATAATATCCTTTCAAAATTTGTTGATCATGGGTTTGAGCGTACTGATTTTGTTTATGAACCAGGACAATTTGCCGTTAGAGGTGGCATACTTGACATCTATTCATTTGGCAATGAAAAACCATACCGAATTGAATTGTTTGGTAATGAAGTAGACAGTATTCGCCTTTTTGATCCTGAATCGCAACTAAGTGAACGTAAATTATTACAGGTAAATATTATCCCAAATGTAGAAACTCAGTTTGAAACAAACGAACGGGTTTCTTTACTGGAATTTTTACCAGAGAACACAATTGTGTGGACAGAAGACTGGCAATTTATTAAGGAAAAAATTGAACAACAGGAAGAAGATCTTGAATTATTTTTATCTATTACTAAAGAATTACAAGCTGATAAAAAGCAACTGGGAGACGAAGACAGTGAAATAAATGAAAGACTCGATGTTAATGAAAATGATTTCTTAAAAGCAGCAGTTTTAGAAGATCAGATTAAAGTAAGAAATACCATTGAAATCGGACATACCTCCTTCTTCTCCAAGATTGCATCAAATGCAGGAAAAACTTTAACCGTAAATTTTCAAATAAAAGAACAACCTTCTTTTAACCGGCAGTTTGATCTGTTAATAAAGAGCTTAAAAGAATACGAAGCAAAAAAATACAATATTTATTTATTTGCAGAAAATCCCAAACAGTTAGAAAGGTTACATGTAATTTTTACTGATCTTAAAGCTGAAATAAATGTAGTGCCAGTACCAACTTCTATTGATCATGGTTTTATTGATGATGATCTTAAAGTTGTTTGTTATACAGATCACCAAATATTTCAACGTTATCATAAATACAAAGTAAAACAAGCCTTTAGTAAAAACAAAGCCCTTACTTTAAAAATGTTACGGGAGTTGCAACCTGGCGATTATGTTACCCATATTGATCATGGAGTAGGTGTTTACAGTGGTTTACAGAAGATTGAAGCCAATGGAAAAATGCAGGAGGCGGTTCGTATTCAATATAAAGATGGTGACCTTTTGTACGTAAACATTTCGAGCTTACATAAAATAGGCAAGTACAGTGGTAAAGAAGGCAGTATTCCTAAAATGAATAAACTAGGCAGCGATGTCTGGAATAAATTAAAAGAAAAAACTAAAAAGCAAGTAAAAGATATTGCAACAGATTTGATAAAACTGTATGCAGCACGGAAGAGCCAGGAAGGCTTTGCTTTTAGTCCGGATAATTACATGCAAACTGAATTGGAAGCCAGCTTTATTTATGAAGATACACCCGACCAGGGCAAGGCTACCGAAGATGTAAAAAGAGATATGGAAAAACCATCGCCGATGGATAGATTGGTTTGTGGCGATGTGGGTTTTGGTAAAACGGAAATAGCTATTCGGGCTGCTTTTAAAAGTTGTTGCGATGGTAAGCAGGCTGCTGTACTTGTTCCTACTACAATTTTAGCCTATCAGCATTTTAAAACTTTTGGCGATCGGTTAAAAGATTTTCCCGTAACGGTAGATTATATTAACCGCTTTAAATCGGCCAAAGAAAAAAAAGAAACTTTACAAAGAGTTGCAGAAGGCAAAGTAGATATTATCATCGGTACCCATTCTTTATTAAGTAAAGATGTTAAGTTTAAAGACCTTGGCATAATGATTATTGATGAGGAGCAAAAGTTTGGTGTAGCTGCAAAAGAGAAATTAAAACAACTTAGAACAACCGTCGATTCGCTTACGCTAACGGCAACGCCCATACCAAGAACGTTGCAGTTTAGTTTAATGGGCGCAAGAGATCTTAGCATCATAAATACCCCGCCACCAAACAGGCAACCGATACAAACAGAAGTAATGGTATTTAATGAAGATGCCATCCGTGATATCATTTATTACGAAACAGAAAGAGGCGGCCAGGTTTTTTTTATACACAACAGAGTAAAGGGTTTACAGGAAATGAAGGGATTGATACAAGGCCTCTGTCCTGATATTAGCATTGCGTTTGCGCATGGCCAGATGGATGGTGATGATCTTGAAGATACTATCCTGGATTTTATGGATAAGAAATATGATGTGCTTGTTTGTACCAACATTGTAGAAAGCGGTGTAGATATTCCCAATGTAAATACCATTATTGTAAACAATGCTCACCAATTTGGATTGAGTGACTTGCACCAGTTGAGGGGAAGAGTTGGCCGTAGCAATAAAAAGGCATTCTGTTATTTGCTTGCTCCACCAATGAGCACCCTGCCAACAGATAGCCGCAAACGTTTAAGCACATTGGAACAATATAGTGATTTGGGCAGTGGTTTTCAAATAGCTATGAGAGACCTAGACATACGTGGCGCTGGCAATATGCTTGGAGGAGAACAAAGTGGTTTTATTGCTGAAATAGGTTTTGAAATGTACCAGAAAATATTAGATGAAGCCATCCGTGAATTAAAACGAACTTCATTTAAAGATTTATATAAAGAAGAAATTCAGCAACAAGATGATTTTGTAACTGACTGTACTATTGACACTGATTTGGAAATATTAATTCCGGATAGTTATGTAGAAAGTATTACTGAAAGATTAAGTTTATATAGTAGGTTAGATAATTGTGAAAATGAAAAAGATCTGGAAGAATTCCACAAAGAAATGCTTGATCGTTTTGGGCCAATACCAGCACCTGTTGAAGATCTGTTTAGAATTGTAAGGTGTCGCAAGCTTGCTGTTGCTCTTGGTTTTGAAAAAATGCTCCTAAAAAATGAAACCCTGAAATGTTTCTTTGTAAGCAATCCCGACTCCCCATATTTTCAAAGTGAAACCTTTACGGGCCTATTACAATTTTTACAAAACGGTACTAATAAAGCCAAGTTAAAACAGGTTGGTAAAAATGGAATTCTTGTAGTGGAAGCGGTAAAAGAAATGAAAGACCTCTTTGCATTTTTAAACAAAATGGAAAAGAGCATTGCTCAACTTAAACTAGTATCTTAAAATCTCCGATTCCTTTAACTTTTATTCCAATTTTATTTATATGCAATACAGCCATGCAATCATACTACTTGAAGATTTTTTACTAATGGTATTGATCCTAGTTTTCTCTGTAAGAAATATATAAACAAAAGGCCATCCTTTCGGAAAGCCTTTATAATTTTTACCAACTTAACTTAAAAAACTACCAGCTTTGTTTAGCAACGCCATTTTTTACAGCTTCTAAAGCTGTTGCTTCGCTTAACATGGTGGTCATTTTGTTGCCCTTACCGTCATGACCTTGGGCCATGTATCCGCCACGAGCTGTTTTGGTTATTACTGCATCCTGCAATGGAACGTTTTTTTCTTTCGTTTTCATGCAATAGGCTGTTAACATTTTTGACATTTTGTAGAATTTATGGTTAGTAAATATGGGATGAAGTTGCAAACTTCGGACTACAAGCTACATTAATTATTGGGTTTAGCAAAAATTAGCTGCTTATTGTCATTTTATATTAAGTTGTTTTAAACGTCAATTTTAGCATACTTGGCATGTGTTTCAATAAATTCTCTTCTTGGGGGCACTTCATCTCCCATCAACATGCTGAATACTCTGTCAGCTTCGGCTGCACTTTCAATAGTTACCTGCTTCAATGTTCTAGTGGCAGGGTTCATAGTTGTCTCCCACAATTGATCTGCATTCATTTCACCCAAACCTTTATAACGTTGTGTATTTACACTTTCATCTTTACCTTGTCCAAACCGGGCAATTAATATTTTTCTTTCTTCATCTGTCCATGCGTAATCCTGTTCTTTCCCTTTTTTAACAAGGTACAAAGGTGGCTGTGCAATATATACATAGCCTTGTTCAACCAAAGCCTTCATGTACCTAAAAATAAAAGTAAGTATCAGTGTTGCGATATGGCTTCCATCCACATCGGCATCGGTCATAATAATTAATTTGTGATAGCGCAATTTAGAAATATCCAATGCTTTAGGATCTTCTGGTGTTCCAATTTTAACCCCCAAAGCTGTAAACATATTTCTTATTTCCTCATTGTCATAAATTTTATGTTCAATTGCTTTTTCCACATTCAGGATTTTTCCTCTTAACGGTAATATGGCCTGGTAACTTCTGTCTCTGCCTTGTTTGGCTGTTCCTCCGGCCGAATCACCTTCTACCAGATACAGTTCACAACGATGTGGATCCTTATCACTGCAATCAGCCAATTTACCTGGTAAGCCACCTCCGGTTAGTACACTTTTACGTTGCACCATTTCACGGGCTTTTTTAGCAGCAGCCCTTGCCTGTGCAGCCAATATTACTTTTTGAATAATGGTTTTTGCATCTTTAGGATTTTCTTCCAGATAAGCTACTAAAACCCGGCTTAAGGTACTATCTACAACACCCATAACCTCACTATTACCTAATTTGGTTTTAGTTTGACCTTCAAACTGAGGTTCTGGAACCTTTACAGAAATGATTGCACTAAGTCCTTCTCTAAAATCATCTCCTTCAATCTCAACTTTGGCTTTTTCAAACATGCCTTCCTTTTCACCATAACTTTTAAAAACTCTGGTAATTGAACGACGAAAACCAGCCACATGTGTACCCCCTTCTATGGTATTGATATTATTTACATAGCTAAAAAGATGTTCCTGGTAACCTGTATTGTACATCATGGCAACCTCTACCATAACATTACTATTTGCATCGTGTCCATCACAATAAATAACAGTTGGTAATAAGGGATTGCGATTGGCATTTTTATCAAGCATTTCTACAAACTCTACAATACCTCCTTCACTATAAAATGTTTTGGTATACGTACTGCCATCTTCTTCTTTCTCTCTAAAATCGTTTAAAACGATTGTAATTTTTCTATTTAAGTAAGAAAGCTCTCTTAAACGACCTTCTAATATTTCTCTTTTATAAACACTTTCTGTAAAAATGCTCATATCTGGCCAAAAATGCACTCGTGTTCCTGTAGTATCTGAAGTTCCAATTTCCCTTACAGAATACTGAGGTACACCTTTGGAATACTCTTGCTCATACTTCTTACCGTCTCTTTTTACTGTAACATGCAGCTTGATGCTTAATGCATTAACGCAACTAACACCAACTCCATGCAAACCACCTGATACTTTATAAGATCCCTTATCAAATTTTCCACCGGCATGCAAAACTGTCATAACTACTTCTAAAGCACTACGATTTTCTTTTGTATGCATACCTGTAGGTATACCCCGACCGTCATCTTCTACAGTGATAGAATTATCTTCGTTGATGTTTACGGTTATTTTTTTACAATAGCCAGCCAAAGCTTCATCAATTGAATTATCTACAACTTCATAGACAAGGTGATGCAAACCTTTTACGCCAATATCACCAATGTACATTGCCGGACGTTTACGTACAGCCTCCAATCCTTCTAAAACCTGTATACTATCTGCTTCATATCCACCTGTAACAGATGGTACTTCAACTGGTATTAATTCTACTATTTCTGTACTCATAATTAGATGCAAATTCTCTTTAAAATTATCAAATTCCAAATGTATGCAAATATAAGGAAAATCAGGGGTTTAAGGCAATTAAAACCCTATTATAAAAGATGGATTTATACAAAGATTTCCACAAAAAAGTATTCTTCAAATAAAACAAATCTGTTAGCAAGACAAAGCTTTATTAATTTTTATAGCCGGATTACAAAAGTATTTTCTCTACGATTACATTGATAGCATTAATACAATACTTTATTGTAACCAAAGAATGTAACTAAATATTATCAATTGTAATCCTAAAAATTGCTTTTTCCGACCTATATTTGCATCGAAATTTATCAATGAATCAGGAAACAGACATATTAAATATCGCCCACAAACAGTCTTTCATGTATAATGAGTTAGACGTTTTACACGATATTAACCGCACAGTACCTGGTTCTGTTCATTATGAAATTAAGCGCTACCGTAAAGAGCCTCAATGGACTATGGAAGATACTGGTATGGTGGTTTACAATTATGAAAAAAACAATCCGGATGCAAATTATCTGGAGTTAAAATTTTGTGTTACAGGAAATGTTTATTGTAAAGAAAAGCAGGCTGAATGCGATTTTTGCAAGCTTAAAGCTTCAAAAACCTGTTTTGAAAAAGTTAATAGCATTGATGTATTGAGTTTTAGTTTTAAACCCACTTATTTAACTCAATTCGTTAAAGGAAAAAAGCAACGGAATATTTCTGATGAAGTACTTTCGTTTACTCACACCGCTTCTTTTTCAAAATTGCTACCTCTTTGTGGAAAAACCAGGATGGCGATTGAATCTTTATTAAATCACAATTATACTGATACATTAGAAAATATTTTTATTAATGCACAAACACAAATCCTGCTTTTATATAGCTTGGATTGTATGCTAGGTGATAAAGAAGAGGTATTTACATGTAAGTTTTTAGCCAACGAAGCCGATAGAGAGAAAATTGCAAAAGCAAGAGAAGTTTTATTACAACATATTGGCGAACCACTAACAATCAAGGAATTAAGCCGCAAGGTTGCCATTAATGAATGTTACCTTAAGAAGGGTTTTAAGGAGATGTTTGGCACCACTATTTTTGACTTTTATCAGAGCCAGCGCATGGAACATGCAAAATATCTTTTGTACGAAAAAGGACTTAGTGTAACCGAAGTTTCCATGTTACTTGGTTATTCCTCTATTTCGCATTTTAGTACTGCTTTTAAAAAACATACAGGCATAAAACCTTGCGAACTTTTGCTACGATAAGTACCCAATAAATTAAACTTTATAAAAATATAAAAAGGCATTCTGTAAACTAGAATGCCTTTTTATTACAATTGATTTTTTGATTATCATCAAAAGAATTAAATAAGAATTGTTTTAAATGAATTTTTATTGACTAGTTAATTATATATGGTATAAAATAAAATTTGATAAAAGAAAAAATAAAAAAATATGTTAAAATAACGGGAGTAGGATTACCCCCGTCTTTACCCTAATAAAACCCTAAACCAGCAAAAAATTATGGCTCAGCCAGCTAAACCTAACCGTTATATTTTTATCTTAAACAATTTAATTTAAAAATAAAATTGTGCCAATACTATGCCAAATGAAAATAATGTGTACAACTTTGAAAAATGAGTTCGGTTTTAATCGACTTTGATTTTTTGATTGCTTCAAACAAGGCTATTTTACTACCTTCGCACATAATTTAAAGGAAGACTGAAGGAAATATATGGCAGCAAAATATAAAGAATACCAGCAACTAAATTTACCCCTAATAGGAGAAGAATTACTGGAAAAATGGAAAAAAAATAATGCTTTTGAAAAAAGTGTTAATTTAAGAGAAGGTTACCCTCCTTTTGTTTTTTATGAAGGCCCGCCAAGTGCCAACGGCATGCCTGGTATTCACCATGTAATTTCTAGAACACTAAAAGACCTTATTTGCAGGTATAAAACAATGCAAGGTTTTCAAGTAAAACGCAAAGGCGGATGGGATACACATGGTTTACCTGTAGAACTTGGGGTTGAAAAATTACTAGGTATTACCAAAGAAGATATTGGTAAAAAAATTTCAGTAGAGGAATACAATGCAACCTGTCAAAGAGAGGTCTTAAAATTTAAAGATAGGTGGAACGATATTACAAAAAAAATGGGGTATTGGGTCGATCTCAATAACCCCTATGTTACTTTTGAAAATAATTATGTAGAAACATTGTGGTGGTGCCTTAGCCAATTATATAAAAAAGGCTTATTATATGAAAGTGTAAGCATACAACCCTATTCACCCGCCGCAGGCACTGGTTTAAGTTCTCACGAATTAAACCAACCCGGAACATATAAAGATGTAAAGGATACGAGTGTGGTAGCAATGTTTAAGGTTATAATACCAGAAGATGGGGAAGCATCTAAAAATTTGGATATTGTAAAGTCATATGAAACTTTATATGAAGAAAACCAATATCCTTTTACCCCTATAGAAATATTTTTATTAGCCTGGACAACGACTCCTTGGACATTGCCCTCAAACCTGGGCTTAACAGTAGGACCCAATATTGATTACATACTGGTAAAAACATTTAACCCTTATACGCATCTGCCAAATAATGTTATTCTTGCAAAATCATTAGTAGGAAAATACTTTAAACCAGAGAATGAGCAGTCGGATTTTTCAAATTACAAAGAAGGCGATAAAGTTATTCCCTGGAAAATAATTGCAATGTTTAAAGGCATAAATTTAGAAGGCCTTCAATACCACCCTTTACTTCCATCAGAAGCAAATACAATAGAAAAAATACAGGACATTACACCTGGGGCCGAACCTTTTAAGGTTATTGTGGGTGATTTTGTGACAACGGAAGATGGAACAGGTATTGTACATACTGCACCAGCTTTTGGTGCAGACGATTATAAAGTAGGTAAGAAAAATAATCTCGGCATATTAACTTTAGTAGATAAGCAGGGGAAATTTGTAGATGGTGTAGGTGAATTTAGCGGACGATATGTAAAAAACTACAAAGATGAAAAGGAATATGTAGATGTAAATGTTGACATCAGTGTAAAATTAAAAAAAGAAAACCGTGCATTTAAAGTAGAAAAATACGAGCACAATTATCCGCATTGCTGGCGCACAGATAAGCCAATCATCTATTACCCTTTAGATGCCTGGTTTATTAAAACAACGGCTGTAAAAGACAGAATGGTTGAACTTAACAAAACGATCAACTGGAAACCGACAGCTACTGGTACAGGCCGTTTTGGTAACTGGCTTGAAAATATGGTGGACTGGAATCTTAGCCGAAGCCGTTTTTGGGGCACCCCATTACCAATCTGGCGTACAGCGGATGGAGATGAAGAAAAATGTATTGGCTCTATCGCCGAATTAAATAATGAAATAAAAAAAGCCAGCGAAGTTTTAGGCGCAGAAAGCACTAAGAATTACCTGCATGAAAATATACTCGACTTACATAAACCTTACGTAGATAATATAGTTTTGGTAAGTGCAAGTGGCAAACCAATGAAACGTGTAGCAGATTTGGTTGATGTTTGGTTTGATAGTGGTGCAATGCCATATGCACAATGGGGATTACCAGACGCAAGTTCTAATGAATTTGGTCCGTTAAGTACAGAAAACTTCTGGCAATATCACGCCGCTTCAAAAACTAACCCTATCATAGGCGCTTTTCCTGCCGATTTTATCGCAGAAGGCGTAGACCAAACAAGGGGATGGTTTTACACTTTACATGCTTTAGGTGTTTTATTATTTGATAGTGTTGCCTATAAAACAGTAGTTAGCAATGGTTTGGTTTTAGATAAGAATGGCAATAAAATGAGTAAGCGCCTAGGCAACGTCGTTGATCCATTTGACACCATTAACACTTTTGGACCAGATGCAACTCGATGGTATTTAATAACAAATGCATCGCCATGGGATAGTTTAAAATTTGATGTTGAAGGCATTAAAGAGGTACAACGTAAATTTTTTGGCACATTGTACAATACCTATCAATTCTTTGCTTTATATGCTAATGTTGATGGCTTTGCATTTAAAGAAGCTCAAATCCCTTTAAAAGAAAGACCAGAAATTGATCAGTGGATTTTGTCTTCACTTAATACACTTATTAATAGCGTACAAGTAAGTTTAGATGATTTTGAACCAACTCAGGCAGGCCGGGCCATAGAAGATTTTGTAGATTCCCTTTTAAGCAATTGGTACGTAAGGCTTTGCCGAAGACGTTTTTGGAAAGGTGAATATGAACATGATAAAATATGTGCATACCAAACCTTGTATGAGTGCCTTGAAACCCTTTGCAAATTAATGGCTCCAATTGCGCCGTTTTTTGCAGACTGGCTGTTTAATAATTTAAACACAGTGGCAAATCGCTCAAATAGTGAGTCCGTTCATCATGCTGATTTTCCGAAAGCAAACAATGCCGTAATAGACACCAACCTCGAAAAAAGAATGCAGTTAGCCCAGGATGCCTCATCTTTAATATTATCATTACGCAAAAAAGTAAATATAAAAGTGCGTCAACCGTTGCAAAAAGTGTTTATTCCGGCAATTGATTCAGAAATGGCTACAAGGATAAAACAGGTTCAAGACATAATTATGGCTGAAACCAATATAAAAGAAGTGGATGTGTTGAGAGAAGAAAATGATTTCATACAAAAAAAAGCAAAAGCTAATTTTAAAACTTTAGGTAAAAAATTAGGGACTAAAATGAAATGGGCTGCAGAAATTATTGCTAAATTTGATAACATAACAATAGATAAGGTACTTGAAGGAGAATATGTGCTAAATCCTGATTATGTCTCCAAAGGAGAAGAAATGGTAATTATTACGGGAGATGATTTAGAAATTTCTACAGATGAAATACCCGGGTATGAGGTGGCTAATAAAGGAAGCTTAACAGTTGCCTTGGACATTACAATTAGTGATGAATTAAAAAAAGAGGGTAATGCAAGAGAATTTGTGAATAAGATTCAGAACATCCGTAAGGATAGCAATTTTGAATTAACTGACCGTATAAATGTTAGCGTATTAGAAAATGAGGTATTACAACCTTCATTAATTCAATATAAAGATTATATTTGCGCCGAAATTTTGGCAGATTCGCTTGCTTTTTTACCCGTTTTAAATGACGGCACTGAAATTGAAGTAAACTATGCCATCTTAACAGTAACCGTAGTTAAACAATAAGTAGTATGGCAACAAAAAAGAAAGCATTAGTAAAACCTGCTGCAAAATCTGCCCGAACTTCTGGCAGTAAACCTTCGAAGTTCGTTAAAAAAATTGTGCCGCTAAAGAAGACTGTACCTAAAAAGGGTGCTTTAAAAGTTGTAGTCAACAAAGTAGTTAAGCCAGCTATTAAAAACTTAAAACCCATTGCTAAGGTTGCTGCAAAAAAAGCTGTACCTCTTAAAAAGGCTGCACCAGTTAAAAAAGGAATAACTTTTAATAAAATAGTTAAACCAATAACAAAACAAGTTAAAGTAGCAGCAAAACCTGTTAAAGTAGTTGCAAAACTTGTTAAAAAAGTACCAAAGTCAGTTAAACCGGTTGTAAAACAAGTTATAAAAACATCAGTAGCAATAAAAGCTGTTAACGCAGCACCAAAACCTATGGCAAAGAAAGAAGAAATTAAAAAAGTAGTACCTGAGAAAGTAGCCGCTCTTGCAAAACCTGCTGAGGTAAAGGCAAAAGATATCAAAGTGCCGACACCAAAACCAATTGTAATTCCAAAAATTGTAACCAAAACAGTAAGAAAATATCAACCTGATTTTACTAAGTCAGTGTTAGACAAATCAGAAAGAGATCCTGGAGCTCCTACACAACGTTATAGTGATCCGGAATTAATTGAGTTTAAAGAATTGATACAACGTAAATTAGAAGCTGCAAAAAAAGAACTTTCTTATTTACACGGTTTAATTACCCGTAAAGATGAATTGGGTGGAGATGAGGGTGATAACCGTTACATGACAATGGAAGATGGTAGCCTGAGTATGGAAAGAGAACAACTTAGCCAGATGGCTAGTCGTCAGATAACTTTTATTGACCATCTCGAAAAAGCTATTATGCGTATTGAAAATAAAACTTACGGCATCTGCAGAGTCACTGGCAAATTAATTGATAAAGCCCGTTTGCGTGCAGTACCGCATGCTACACTTAGTATTGAAGCTAAGATGGGTGCAGTAAAGTAAATTGAATGTATTACATTATGACAAAAGGAGCATTGTTATAACAATGCTCCTTTTGTTTACAGCCCATTTTAATCTTAATTAAATGATTTCTTATTTAATTAATAATTAATTCATTGGAATTTCTATTGCCAGCAATTCAGAATCTTCAGTTGCACTTATGGTAAAACTATCACTGTCAGAAATTCCTAAGGCATCCCTTTTTTCTAAAACAATATCACCAACATTTACAGTGCCATTAATTACTACAAAAAACACACCATTACCCTTAAAGATATTGGTGTAGTCTAACTTCATCCCCGCCTGTAGTTTTGTTAAAGCAAAACGAGCATCCTGATTAATCCATAAAGCATTATCTGTTTCATTTGCACTCACCACAAATTGCCATTTATTAATTCTTTCAGTAACATCAAATGTCCTCTGATCGTATCTCGGCTTTATATTATTTTCTTTGGGAAACACCCATATTTGAAAAAGTGTAACCGGTTCTGTAGCAGAATCATTTGCTTCAGAATGTTGAACACCGGTTCCGGCACTCATTATTTGTACGTCACCTGCTTTTATGACACCTCGTCCACCAATACTATCTTGATGTTTTAATGCACCAGTAAACGGAATGGTTACAATTTCCATATTATCATGCGAATGTGTTGGGAATGCGCCTCCGCCTGCAATAAAATCATCATTTAATACCCTAAGTGCACCAAAATGTATATTTTTAGGATTATGGTATTGACCAAAACTAAAGTAATAAGTAGGTTTTAACCATCCATAATCTCCCTTGCCCCTATCCGCAGCTTTATATAATATTGTTTTCATAATTGCTGTTTGTAATCTGTTCAATGTTTAAACATCCAAATTTATGCCATGCTTGATCAGTGACATATTAGCAAAAAAACGTCTCTTGTAGACGGGGTTAGTTATTAGTTAAAACTTGTCATTTCGTTATAATCGAGTGGAATACTAGTTTCTTCTTCCCTGTTTTCGTTGTATTCAACAATAAAATTATTTCTGCCCTCTCCGGTTACGATAATTAAATATTTTTGTTGAGAAAGTTCAAGTAAACTTAAAAAAAGAAACAATGCATGAATCCGATCCTGGCAAACCTCAAATATTTTTTCGAATGATGCGTTTTTTGCAGTTTGGCAAGTACTTATCATATAGTCACGACTTTCTTCCATCGTATAATTATATTGAACTACTGTGTGCACGGGTTTATTATTTTTTTCATGAAGCCTTTGTACAACTTTTTCAAAAGCTTTCATGAGCTTAAACAACGTTACGGCCTGAATTTCTGTTCCCTCTCCTGCTTCTTCTCCTATCTGAGATAATTCTTTTTGAAGGTTCCCTCGCTTTAACATCAGCATTCGAACCTCTTCCATTTCTGCCATTTTTGCAGAAGCCTCTTTAAATCTTTTATATTCAAGAATTTTATTGATCAGCTCTTGCCTTGGATCAATTTCATTGCCTTGCTCATCTATTTCCTTACGTGGAATCAGCATCTTTGCCTTAATACGCATTAACGTACTAATAAATAAGATAAACTCACTACTAAGCTCAATATTTAGTTTTTCAGTCTTGTGAATAAAATCTAAAAAATCGTTGGTGATTTTTGTGATAGGAATATTATAGATGTCTAACTCATCTCTTTCTATAAAAAAAAGTAAGAGGTCAAATGGACCCTCAAACTGGTCAAGCTTTATCTGGTAGGTATTATTAGTCAAATCAAATAATGTTAGGTGTTAAAAAAATCCTCCGGTTTTGGCCGGAGGACAAATGTATAAGTAAGTTAAGACAGAATTACAAATTAAGCGTAAAACCCACCCCTAATGTGGATAATACTTGTAAGCCCAAAGCATGCGTTGCATCAACAGGATTTTTTACATCATCATCGTACAATAAATCTAATGAATAACTTACCTGTATAAATTTATTAACTTTCATTTTAAACTGGTTAGTCCAGAAAATATCTATATTCTGCGGATTTTTAAGATAGTTGCTATAAAGATCAAGCTTACTAATATAGGTAACATTTTTAAAAATATCTTTTCGTACCGAAGCGGTTACAAAAGCACCAAATTCGCCTCTGTTAGGTTTTGCTGGATTAACCCCATACAAGGTTGCCAAAGGTGTTTCAACATTTCCATTAAAAATACCTCCTGGTGCTGCGTAACTATATGGTCCATTACTTACAATTGTCCATCTGGTTGCGATAGGTGAACCAAATAATGAACACCATTTATTTGGTGTCCACTCAAATCCAGGTGCTATTACAACATATGCCGGGGCAAAAAAACCTGAATTTCTTCTTTTGGTAGTAGTTCCAAAATAATTATATTCAAAGCCACTTGTTAACTGAGATCGAAATTGCCCCAACAATGAGAGCCGCACATTCTTCCACTTTTTAGGTGTGTAACCATATTTTGTAGTAAAATCGATACGATCATTTATTTTGCGGGTACCTAGCGTAGTTGTATTTAATAACCCATAATTAATGTCAATAAGATTATCCCAACTTTTTTGTCCCCATTTTCTAGAGGCAAAAGCATTTAAAGCAGTGGCCGTAGAAAGAGAAAATTTATCCCCACCTGCAGCAATCCAGTTACTATTACTCACCTGTGTAAGACTAAAACTAAAATTTGCACCTTTTACCCAGCCGCTTTTATTAGGTTTTTTTGTCGTATCTACCTGAATTTCATTTACAGATGCAGCTTTTAATTTTTTTACTGCTGCATCCTGTGCATAAATTTCGTGGCTAAGTAACAATATAGCCAAAAGTAAAATACTTTTTTTCATGTTGAATTGAATTAAAAATAAAACAGCGACTATCCATTTTAGATTAGCTGCTTTAAAATTAATAAATAATACCTTATTTTTTAATGGAGTCTCTAATTTCAGTTAATAATTTATCTGTTGAAGAAAGTTGAGCAGGAGCATCCTCTTTTTTCTTAATTGTACTATTCATAGCTTTAATTAAGGTGAATAAAACCAGTGCAATTAATATAAAATCTATAACTGCTTGTATAAAAATACCAATGGGGAAAGTGGTGTTTCCAACCATAAATTTAACATCCGCCATACCTCCTTTACCCATAATAAGACTAATTATTGGCATAATTAGCGCTTCAGTAAGTGCAGTAACGATTTTGCCAAATGCACTTCCAATAATTACGGCAACAGCAAGATCAACGATATTGCCCTTCATGGCAAAATCTTTAAATTCTTTAATAAATCCCATTATATTTAGTTTTACATTAAAAATTAATAATCCCAATCAATTGACGAAAGTAAATTTTATCCCAATGATTCCAATAAATTATAAAAACACTATACAATTTTAAAATTGTTTAATTGCGGGGATTATTCAATTTATAAAATCTACTTTGCAACATTTAACGTGAATAAACATTTAATTAATTGGTTTTTATTTCTAGTACTTTCTCTAATTTGGGGAAGCAGTTTTATTTTGATGAAACTAGGGCTGCTGCAACTTTCATCTTACCAAGTTGCAGCTTTGCGTATTTTAGCTGCTGGTCTAATTTTATTACCTATTACCATAAAGCACATTTCAAGTATCCCAATTACAAAGCTGTTTATTCTTTTTTTATCTGGCTCTTTGGGTAGTCTAATACCAGCATTTTTGTTTTGCATTGCAGAAGAAAAAATAGATAGTGCATTGGCAGGAACACTTAATTCACTAACGCCTGTTTTCGTAATTATTACTGGTGTTATTTTCTTTAAAAACCAAATTTCTAAAAATAAAACTATAGGTATAGCTATTGCTTTTATTGGTTGTATATTGTTAATGCTAAGTAAAAGTCATTTACAAACAAATCAGCATTTTGCCTCTCTATTCTTGATAATATTAGCAACATTGCTTTATGGTTTTAATGTAAATATGGTTTCAAAAAATTTATTACATATACCATCTTTACACATAGCCTCTATAGCCCTTTCATTAAATGCCATACCAGCTTTACTTGCACTAATTTTTACTGGTTATTTTAATTTGCCTTTATGGAATAACAACATTTTAAAAGCTAGTGGTGCTGCAGTTGTTTTAGGCTTGATTGGTACGGCAATAGCCACCATTTTATTCTATGTGCTCGTAAAAAGAGCTGGAGGAATTTTTGCCAGTATGGTTACTTATGGTATACCATTTGTTGCAATTGCATGGGGATTTGTTTATGGTGAAAATTTTGGATGGCTTGAAATATTTTGCCTCCTTATAATTTTAATTGGGGTTTATTACTCTAATAAAAAAGATAAAAAAATTACATAGCACATAAAAAAACTCCATAAAAAAATATGGAGTTTAAATTAAAATATTTTATTGATTAACTATTGTTTAGCCTTAGGAGCAACTGGTAATTTATCAAATTCTTCTGCGGTTATTACATCTCCAACAAATGTAATGCTCTTCATTTCATCAACACCTGCAAATTTTACAGTTAAATGTTTTTCAAAATGGCCAGCATTGGCAGCATTGTAAGTAGCATTTATTACGCCGGTTTTTCCAGGAGCTATTGGCGGTTTGGTATAATCAGAAATTGTACAACCACAGGTTGGATTTGCTTGTTCAATAATCAATGGAGATTTACTGATATTGGTAACAATAAAAGTACCTTTTGCAGGAACCCCTTGTTTAACTTTACCAAAATCAATTGTTTCATTGTCAAATTTTGCTACATCAACTACCTTTTTTGATTGTGGTTGAGCGAAAACTGATGAAGTAAGCGTTAATACCAGTGCAGATAATAAGAATTGTTTCATGTTATTTTTTTGAATTGTTTGATTATTATAAATCTTTTAAGTTTACTAATTGTTTATTTTCTGGGGCAGAAGTTTCCGGAGTTTTCCATACTTCCCCTTTAATAGTAATTTGCTTTGTTTGTGTTCCGTTATAGGAAATGGTTATGATTTTTGTAAAAGATCCTTCGGTTGCAGCATTGTAACCAACTGTAATTTTTGTTTTTTCGTCGGGAGCCTGTACTTTACTTCTTTCCCAATCAGGAGTAGTACAACCGCAGCTTGCCTGTACATTACTTATTTTTAATGAATCTTTCCCTTTATTTTTAACACCAAAAATATGAGTTACCGGCTTGCCCTGTGGTATTTTACCAAAATCATATTCAATTTCACTTAGAGCTAAAACATCTTCAACCAAAGCAATAGAAGTTGTTTGAATAATGGAAGAAGTTTCAGTTGCTTTCTTTAAATTATTTGAAGCAATAATTTGCTTTTGTGCATACATACAAGATGTAATAAAAAACAATGCTATTATGCTAAATAAATTTTTCATTTTACTAATCATTTTTCGATTACTGGTATAAAGATACAAAAACGTATAAAACTGGTGCAAATTGTTGACAGGTTCTCATTTTTTTAACAATCATCACAACTATTATTTTACATTTGTTAAATGGATACAGTTAATATAAATGATGCTGCATTGCAGGAACAATTAAGTTTTGATCATTTCAGATATGAAGTGTTAAAAGACTACCGTGTTTGCTGCGAAAGTAGAGAAACTAGCCTGGTTGGAAGGAAAGAGGTGTTAACAGGAAAGGCAAAGTTTGGAATTTTTGGAGATGGAAAAGAGGTTGCACAAGTTGCTGTGGCAAAGTTTTTTAAACCGGGTGATTTTAGAGCAGGGTATTACCGTGATCAAACTTTTATGTTTGCAGCAGGAATAGCCAATGTAGAACAATATTTTGCACAATTGTTTTCAGACCCTGATATAAATAACGATCCTTTTAGTGCAGGAAGACAAATGAATGCCCATTTTGCAACCAAAAATGTAGATGCTAACGGCGATTGGTTAGATCTTGCCAATACAAAAAATAGTAGTAGCGATATGGCTCCTACTGCAGGACAAATGCCAAGGGCATTAGGTTTGGCGCTTGCATCAAAATTATTTAGAAACGTAGAAGCTTTTAAGCAACATACCAATTTAAGTGACAATGGTAATGAAGTTTGTTTTTGTACCATTGGCGATGCTTCTACCAGTGAAGGACATTTTTGGGAGGTTGTAAATGCTGCTGGTGTACAGCAGGTACCATTGGCAATTTTTGTTTGGGATGACGGATACGGCATTTCAGTTCCTAAGCAACTGCAAACTACCAAAGGTTCTATTTCGGAAGCTTTAAGTGGCATGCAAAAAACAGCTACTACCAATGGGCTAGATATTTACAAACTTAAAGGCTGGGATTATGCAGGAATGTGTGAAGTATTTGAACCCGCTATCCAAAAAATAAGAGAAACACATATACCTGCTATTTTCCATATTGAAGAAATTACTCAACCACAAGGTCATTCAACTTCTGGTAGTCATGAGCGATATAAAAAACCAGAGCGACTAGCATGGGAAAAAGATTGGGATTGTATTAAACAAATGCGGCAGTGGATTTTGGAAAATGCACTTGCGCAGGAATTCGAATTGAATGAAATTGAAATGAATGCAAAATTATTTATTAAGGATAGTAAACAAAAAGCATGGGATAAATATATTGCTCCTATCAAAGAACAGGTAATTGCGACTACACCATTATTAAATAACCTTGCCGAAAAACTGAATACAGAAAGCGCCACAGTGGTAAAAAATATTGTACTGGAATTAACTGTAAATAAAGAGCCCTTAAGAAGAGAAGTATTAAAAGCGATTGCAGCTGTACTCGATATTGCAGGTAATAATATTGCAGCAAAAGATCTGCATAATTATTATACCGTATTAAGAAATACCAATTCAAAACTGTACAATTCTTTTTTATATAATGAGGGTCCAAAATCTGCTTTAAATGTTGCTGTAATTAAACCATATTATAGTGAAGATGCAACTCTTGTAAATGGCTACGAAGTGCTAAATAAGTACTTTGATGCATTATTTGCCAGTAATGATAAAGTAACTGCTTTTGGTGAAGATGTTGGATTTATAGGCGATGTAAACCAAGGGTTTAGTGGCTTACAAACTAAATATGGGGCTCAGCGTATATTCGATACCGGTATAAGAGAACTTTCTATAATGGGCCAGGGGATAGGATTGGCATTAAGAGGATTAAGACCAATTGCAGAAATTCAATACCTCGATTATTTGCTATACGGTTTGCAACCCCTTAGTGATGATTTAGCTACTACACATTTTCGTACAGCGGGACAGCAAAGTTGTCCACTCATAATTCGCACAAGAGGTCATCGGCTGGAAGGTATCTGGCACAGTGGTTCTCCCATGGGAATGATCATAAACTCCTTAAGAGGTATATATGTATGCGTACCACGAAATATGGTGCAGGCGGCAGGCATGTATAATACTTTGCTTCAGGCAAATGATCCTGCATTGATGATTGAGTGTTTAAACGGTTATCGGCTAAAAGAAAAATTACCTGATAATTTATTGGCTTATACTGTACCATTAGGCATACCCGAAACAATAAAAGATGGTACGGATATCTCTATTGTAACATATGGCTCAACCATTCGCATTGTGTTGGAAGCTGCCACAAGTTTAAATAAATTAGGTATCAGTTGCGAAGTAATTGACGTACAAACATTACTGCCTTTTGATATAAATCATACTATTGTTGAATCATTAAAAAAAACAAATAAAATTGTTTTTGTAGATGAAGATGTGCCAGGAGGCGCAGCTGCTTTTATGTTTAATAAAGTAATGGAAGAGCAGGGCGGTTACAAACATCTTGATGTTGCACCAAGAACCATTACAGGTCAGGCACATCGCCCCTCCTATGCCAGCGATGGCGATTATTTCAGCAAACCAAATGTGGAAGATATTGTAAGAATAGTGAAGGAAATGATGGCTGAATAATTATTATTATTCCTTGTTTTAAAAAATTGCGTCCCAAAAATGAAGATGCCTTTATACCAGATAGATGCTTTTGCAAATAAATTATTTAGTGGTAATCCCGCTGCAGTAATTCCTTTACAATCTTGGCTGGAGGATGATTTACTTCAAAGTATTGCTTTAGAAAATAATTTATCAGAAACAGTTTATTTTGTTCCCTCAAAAAACCCAAATGCAGATTTCGATATTCGCTGGTTTACCCCTGCTGTTGAAGTAAACCTTTGTGGCCATGCAACTTTGGCAAGTGCGTATGTTTTGTTTAAAATGCTTGGATTTGAAAAAGATTCGCTACGATTTAATTAAAAAAGCGGTATTCTTTCGGTAACAAAAAAAGAAGAGTTGTTTACCATGGATTTTCCTAGTTGGAAACCTGAGCGCCTAGATGTATATCACGTTTTGTTAAATGAAATATTGGGCCATGCCGAAATAGTGGGCGTTTATAAATACCGTGATATTTTAGTGGAGTTAGAAAATGAAGCGGCGGTAGAAAACTGCTCTCCTGATTTTACGCTCATGAAAAAGTATTTTGATAAAATGATCATTACTACCCCTGGTAAAAAAGTTGACTTTGTATCCAGGTTTTTTGCACCGGCTGCAGGTATTGATGAAGATCCCGTAACAGGTTCCGCACATGCTCAATTAATCCCCTTTTGGAGTGAGAAATTAAATAAAAATAAATTGCATGCAATCCAGTTATCGCAACGTGGAGGCGAACTTTGGTGTGAGCAAATTAATCAGGACAGGGTGACTATTAGCGGTAACTGTGTGTTTTACATGAAGGGAGAAATAACTGTAGACTAATGTATGATTTTGAGATATCTGACAGCTGATTTTTTTAAATAGCCGCATACCAACAAATAACAAAAATTATAATTGACCAAGAAGAAATACGAACATACAACATAAAACATACTAACAACCTGAATGAAATCAGACATCAAAAAATCAGCCTTCTGAAATTTAATGCTATTTTAAATTATGATAAACTTTCTGCACATCTTCATCCTGCTCTAATTTATCTATTAATTTAAATACATCCTGCGCAGCCTCTTCGTCTAATTCAGTTGTATTCATGGGTATTCTTGTTAACTCAGCAGTAATCACTTCTATTTTCTTTTCTTCCAATGCTTTAGCCATGTGCCCAAACTCTGTAAAAGTTGCACGAATTATAATATTCCCTTCACTGTCTTCCCCAATTTCTTCAAGGCCGTAATCAATCAATTCAAGTTCAAGGTCATCGATATTTAACCCGCCCTTTTTTACTTTAAACTCACCCAAACGATTAAACGTAAATGCCACGCTACCGCTGGTGCCCAAACTTCCACCACTTTTTGTAAAATGCATTCTTACATTAGCCACTGTTCTGGTAGGGTTATCAGTAGCAGTTTCTATCAACAAAGCAACTCCGTGCGGTGCATATCCTTCGTAGGTAATTTCTTCATAATTACTTGTGTCTTTACCCATCGCTCTTTTAATAGCCGCTTCTACACGATCTTTAGGCATCCCGCATGCTCTTGCATTTAGGTAACACCTTCTAAGCGCAGGATTATTGTCAGGCTCGGGACCAGATGATTTTACTGCAATAGCAATTTCCTTTCCTATACGGGTAAAGTTTTTTGCCATTTTATCCCAACGTGCAAACATGGAACTTTTCCTTACTTCAAATATTCTTCCCATTGTTTTTAATTTATCTGTTTGGTAATTATCAGGCCATTAAACCTACAGCTATATTTTGTATCTTTTATTGATAGGATTGCAAATTTAAGGAAAATCATTTTTTTGGTAATAATTATGATCGTCGTTGTTATATTTATTAATTTTAAGCAGTATGATCAAACCACTTTTACAGGTAAAAAATTTATCGATTGATTTTATTGCTGATGGTAATTTAACGAATGCCGTAAAAAACATTTCATTCAACTTGGGCCCGGGCGAAATATTAGCAATCGTAGGTGAATCTGGTTCAGGAAAATCTGTTACCGCTTTATCACTATTACAATTACTTCCAAAACAGACTAAAGCTAAAGGCCAGATTTTATTTTTACACAAAGAAAAAGCAGCCGTTGACTTACTAAAAATATCAGCAAAAGAAATAAATGGTATTCGTGGAAAAGATATCGCCATGATTTTTCAGGAACCAATGACATCGCTTAACCCTGTATTTACCTGCGGTGAACAAGTAATGGAAACCATTCAACTGCACCAACAAATTTCTTTAAAAGATGCCAAAGAAAAAACAAGGGCGCTTTTTGAAAAAGTTAACCTACCCACCCCAGCAGAAATGCTTAATCGTTATCCCCACGAATTAAGTGGCGGACAAAAACAACGGGTAATGATTGCAATGGCAATGTGTTGTAATCCCTCTTTATTAATTGCTGATGAGCCAACAACAGCCCTTGATGTAACTTTGCAAAAAACAATACTGCAACTTATTAAAAAATTGCAAAAGCAAATAGGTTTAAGTGTAATTTTTATTACTCACGATCTTGATCTTATAGCTGACATTGCTGATAAAGTAGTGGTACTTTATAAAGGCGAAATTATTGAACAGGGAGTTACAAAAGAAGTATTACAAAAGTCAAAACAACCTTACACAAAAGCCTTATTAGCGTGCAGACCAGCAAGGCATAAACGAGGAGAAAGATTGCCGGTAGTGAGCGATTTTTTTAGTGCGGTAACTAAAGATAATGCACCAGCATTTAAATCTGTTGTAATAAATGTGGTAGAAACAAAAATTAATTCTCAGTTAAAAAATGAAATAACAGACAATGATTTATCAAAACAAAATAGTTTAGCACCCGTATTGGAAGTTGAAAATTTAAATATACATTATCCTGGTAAAAAAAAGTTATTTAAAAAACCTGGAGCTTCATTTAAAGCTGTAAATGATGTAAGTTTTAAGGTGTATAAAGGCGAAACTATTGGCCTTGTTGGTGAAAGTGGTTGTGGAAAAACTACTTTAGGCAGAGCTATTCTACAATTAATACCGGCAACTTCAGGAAATATTATTTTGAATGGAATAAATTTGACAGCATTACCCCAAAAAAAATTACAACCACTTAGAAGGGATTTACAAATAGTGTTTCAGGATCCTTATGGTTCACTTAACCCACGCTTAATGATTGGCAACGCTATTATGGAGCCAATGAAAGTGCACAATATTTTGGCTACCTCTACACTACGAAAAGAAAAAGTAATTGAATTGTTGGAAAAAGTAAATTTATCCGCTGACCACTTTTACCGTTACCCACACCAATTTAGCGGAGGACAAAGACAACGAATATGTATTGCCAGGGCGCTAGCATTGAAACCTTCCTTTTTAATATTTGATGAAAGCGTAAGTGCCTTGGATGTTAGCGTTCAGGCACAGGTATTAAACCTAATAAATAACTTGAAAAAAGATTTTGGTTTCACCTCCATTTTTATTTCACATGACTTGTCAGTTGTACGTTATATTAGCGACAGGATACTAGTTATGAGTAAAGGCCGCATTGTAGAAGAAGGCCTTGCAGATGAAGTTTATTTTTCTCCAAAAAATGAGTACACAAAAAAACTGATTGATGCAATTCCTGGAAAAATAATAATAGGATAATCCTTTAAACTGTTCAACTATCGGGTTCTCTTCACTAATTTTTTTATTGATCATAAAACACCGGTTATTGTTATTACATGCCAAAAATATAAGCTACTGATTAACGGATTTTGCTAATTAAATCATCCGTTTTGCCTAAACAAGATTAGAGTTTAAAAACTCCTTACAATACCTTACCTTTGCAATCTTTAAAATCATGCCGTAACATGATAAGTGCCTTTAAACGGCTACATATCTCTGTAAAAAACTACAGTACAAGGTCTGATTATCATCAAAAATTTATTGATACACATGAAATTAAGTCAGTTCCGATTCGACCTTCCACTAAATCTTATTGCCCAAAACCCCACCAAAAGAAGAGAAGACAGCCGAATGATGGTGATACATCGCAAAACCGGCGAAATAGAAAACAGAAACTTCCGCGACATCATTGAATATTTTGATGACAAAGATGTAATGGTGGTAAATAATACCAAAGTATTTCCTGCACGCATGTATGGCCGTAAAGAAAAAACAGGTGCCAAAATTGAAGTGTTTTTATTAAGAGAATTAAATAAGCCCAACCGTTTATGGGATGTAATTGTTGACCCAGCACGTAAAATTAGGGTAGGCAATAAATTGTATTTTGGTGAAAATGATGAACTGGTAGCAGAAGTAATTGACAATACCACTAGCCGTGGACGTACCATTCGTTTTTTATGGGATGGCACTGAAGAAGAATTTAGAGTTATGTTGGATTTTATGGGAGAAACACCCCTGCCAAAATATATCAAACGCAAGCCTGATGAAGAAGATAAAGAGCGTTACCAAACAGTTTATGCTAAACATGAAGGTGCAGTCGCAGCTCCAACAGCAGGCTTACATTTTAGCAAGGAATTAATTAAAAGACTGGAAATTAAAGGCCTTCGTTTTGCAGAAGTAACATTACATACAGGATTAGGCACTTTTCGTCCGATAGAAGTAGAAGATTTAAGTAAACATAAAATGGATGCTGAATATTATGGCATCGATGAAACCGCCTGTACCATTGTAAATAAAGCTAAAGCAGATGGTAGAAGAATATGCTCTGTAGGTACCACCACTATGAGGGCGATGGAATCTTCCTTTACTGCACAAAAATTATTAAAACCTTCAGAAGGCTGGACAAACATGTTTATACATCCTCCATACAATTTTTCAATTGCTGATGCATTGGTTACAAATTTTCATTTACCAAAAACAAGTTTGTTAATTATGACCTGTGCTTTTGCAGGATATGATGTGGTGATGGAAGCGTATAAAAAAGCCATAAAAGACAAATACCGTTTCTTCAGTTATGGAGATGCTATGTTAATTGTGTAATTAAAAAAAATTATAAAAAAAGGCTGCAAAAATTTGCGGCTTTTTTTTATGAAATTTTTTATATAAAAGAAAGAAGAAAATTGTATTAATAGTAAAGAAGAAAAAAAGGGGTGTGATAGAAATCTCTCCCCGTTTAAAATCCAATATCCTATGAAAAACCAATGTATAGACGTATTATTTCTTACAATATTGCTTAAAAGGATATAATTATTTTTTAAAGGCCTCTGTTTTAATGGTTAACCTTTCTTGGCTGATGATTTTTATTTACAAACGGCTGCTACAAAATTATAATTACTCAAGACCAAATAAACCTACATTTAATAATTGCAAAGTTTGCTCTTTATAACTTTTGGATATTAAGATAGAAATATTGTGACTGCTTCCTCCATAGCTTACCATCCGAATTGGAATACCAGCAAGTGTCTTAAATAATTGCTGCATCACATCTTTAGTTTCAGTTATTTCGTTACCAACTATCGAAACAATTGTTTGATTGGTATCAATTTCTACGCTGCCAAATGGCTCCAGTTCCTTAATGATGGCAGGCAGGTTGGTATCATTATCAATCGTTAAAGAAACCCCAACTTCTGATGTAGTGATCATATCAATAGATGTGCGATGCTTTTCAAAAACTTCAAATATTTTTCTTAAAAAACCATACGCTAGCAACATACGGCTGCTTTTTATTTTTATGGCAGTAATACCATCTTTTGCTGCTACTGCTTTTACCCCTACGCTACCTGCCAGCTCAGTTATTAAAGTTCCTTTTGCTTCAGGCTGCATGGTGTTTAATAATTTTACCGGCACTTTATAAAATTGTGCAGGCCAAATACTTGCCGGATGTAAAATTTTTGCCCCAAAATAGGCTAGCTCAGCAGCTTCTTCAAAACTCATTTGTTCAATTGCCACTGTTTTCTTAACCACCCTTGGATCATTGTTGTGCATGCCATCAATATCTGTCCATATTTCGCAAACAGACGCATTGACTGCTGCAGCAATCAATGATGCACTGTAATCACTACCGCCTCTTTTTAAATTATCCACTTCTCCTTTTGCATTTCTGCTGATAAAACCTTGTGTAATAAAGATGCTTTTATCTTGATGGCGTTGTAGAATTTGAGCCAGCTTTACTTTTATACTTCCAATCTGCGGCTCATCATCATTATCAATTGTCATAAAATCCAAGGCAGGAATCAATGCATGGTCAATTCCTTTCTCAGCAAGATAAACTGAAAATAATTTTGTACTCAGCAATTCGCCCTGAGCTAGAATATCTTTGTTCAGCGCTTCGCTAAAAGATATTCTTAAAATGATATGAAGAAACTCAAAATGCTCTGTAATAATATTTTTAGCACTTGCTAGGGCTGCATCGGTTTTAACCAATTGTACAATAAAATTTTGGTAATGCGCTTCCAATGCCTCAATTTGTTGTTTGGCAGTATTTCTGTCAGCATTGGCCAAAGAATTGCTAATTTCCACCAGTGCATTGGTAGTGCCACTTAAGGCTGATAGTACAACAATTTTAGACTCCGCATCTTTAATAATCAATTTTGCTACTTCATGCATTCTTTCAGGTTTGCCTACGCTAGTGCCACCAAACTTCATTATTTTCATTGCTATAAATATTTAATTGGATTGCAAATATAATTACACGAAAATTATAAGGATAATTTTTCCTTTACGAATAAATTTTTAAAATGACAGGCCGAATTTTTCACCCAATTCCTGCAAGTCTTTTATAACAGATTCAATTAAAGGTATTCCTTCATTTAACCTTTCAATTTCTATAGCCGTTTCTGGCTCGCCGGGTATAATAACTTTTTGTTGACCGGCAACTGTTTTAGCCGATCTAAAACGTTGTATCCATCTATCCATATGCGTTTTAAAGTCTATAGCAGGTCTAAAAGCATCAATACGCATTGCCCCAAAAAAATGGCCAATACCTTCACCCGGCATATTTTCCGGCATAGAAAGATAAGCAGGAAAAGGTGGTACCCAAGGCCCATAATTAGCACCACTCAAAATACCGGAAAAAATATCTACAATACTACCCAGCATGTAGCCTTTGTGGCTACCATGATCTTTATCGCCCCCCAATGGCAATAAGGCACCTCCGTTTTTTACTTCAGCGGCATCGGTACTTGACGCTCCGTTTTTTGTTTGTACCCATCCACTGGGCGTTTCCATATTTTTCCGAAGCAGCATTTCCAACTTTCCATTGGCTGCAGTGGTTGTAGCAAAATCAGCTACAAATGGAGCTTCGATACCGGCAGGAATGGCTACCGCAATCGGATTGGTACCTAACAATCTTTCTACCGAAAAAGTGGGCACTACCAATGGCGAAGCATTGGTCATGGCAATACCAATCATATCATGCTCCAAAGCCATCATGGCATGTATACCTGCAATACCAAAATGGTTACTGTTTTTTACACTTACCCAACCCGTACCTACGTTTTTTGCTTTATTTATTGCTATTTGCATGGCTGCCGGCGCAACTATCAAACCCAGCCCTTTGTCACCATCAACGGTGGCGGTGGAAGGCGTTTCATGAACGATTGAAATAATTGGATTGGCTTTTACCCTATTCACTTGCCATAACCTTGTATAGCCAGATAAACGGGCAATGCCATGGCTATCTACTCCTCGTAGATCCGCTGATAGCAATACTTTAGCTGCTGATGCGGCATTTGCTTCGGTACAACCTATTTTAAGGAAAATATTTTTTGAGAAAGAAAAAAGTTGTTCGTAAGGATATAGCAAAGCCATCGATAATAAATTTTTTGTGGTGATAATTTTAGAAAGTGTTTGTATTGATGCCGTTGATCCTATTTATAAAAATGTATAAGAGGGCGTTGCAACGATGATGATAAAAGATTAAATGTTAGGACCACACATTTTTTAAAATTGCAGGTGCCTCACCGTTAGCCCATCATTGATCAATTGTTTTAAAGAATCAATACCTATTTTTAAATGACGCTCTACATATTCTGAAGTTACTTTTTTATCACTGTCTTCCGTTTTTATTCCTTCTGGCACCATTGGACTATCGCTTACCAATAACAGTGCGCCGGTAGAAATTTTATTATAAAAACCAACTGTAAAAATAGTGGCAGTCTCCATATCAATGGCGTATGCCCTTATCCGCTGCAGGTATTCTTTAAATACTTCATCATGCTCCCAAACTCGCCGGTTGGTAGTGTAAACTGTGCCAGTCCAGTAATCGCAGGCATAATCACGTATGGTGGTTGAGATGGCTTTTTGCAACATAAAAGAAGGCAATGCGGGCACTTCGGGCGGAAAATAATCGTTGCTGGTTCCTTCGCCCCTTATAGCCGCAATGGGTAAAATAAGGTCGCCAATTTTGTTACGCTTTTTTAAGCCGCCACATTTACCCAAAAATAATACCGCCTTGGGTTTGATGGCCGTTAACAAGTCCATCACGGTAGCTGCACCGGGGCTACCCATTCCAAAATTAATAATGGTAATATTATCAGCTGTGGCACATTGCATGGGCCGCTCCAAACCTACAATTTTCACTTTGTTCCATTTAGCAAACATGGCAACATAATTAGAAAAATTAGTGAGTAAAATATATTCTCCAAAGTTTTTAAGTTGCTCTCCTGTATAACGGGGTAACCAGTTTTCTACTATATCTTCTTTCGTCTTCATTAAATGTATCGGTTTATTCGTTTATTTGCTATTGTTAAAAATACAAATATTTTTCCCATCTCATGATAAAGATAGCATACCCGCCATATCAGCATAAAATAAAGAAGGAGCTTGATAAAGAATTAATATTTGATGAAATTCGCAAACAATGGATCATGCTTATGCCGGAAGAATGGGTGCGACAGAATTTTTTGCAATATTTAATTCAGGTAAAAAATTATCCGGCTTCGTTAATTGCAGTAGAAAAAGAAATTTTTTTGGGTGATGTAAAAAAGCGTTTTGATATTATAGTGTATGATAAAAATACAAAGCCATGGATGTTGATTGAATGTAAAGAAATGAATGTGCCATTGAACAATGCTGTGTTAAGTCAGGTGTTGAGATACAATATTAATTTGCGAGTGCCTTATCTTGTTATAACCAATGGTAGTTATTGTTATGCATTCATCAATACAAACAACAAATTACAGGAATTAAATGAGCTGCCTGCATTTTGAAAAACCTTAAATTTTTTCATTGTAATTTTTAATAGGACTATGATGATTAAACTTATACGTTGGCTAACACTAAAAATGACGACAAGGAAATTATACATTGCCTTATTCGCCATTTTGATATTTTTAAACAGTTGATCGGATTTTTAAACAACCATAATTTCTTTTTCTTTTGCCTCCAGGTGTTTTTCTATTAACAAAATAAAACGATTGGTAAGTTCCTGCATTTCGGCTTCCGCATCTTTTGCGGCGTCTTCACTAAGCCCGTCTTTTTGCAATTTTTTAATTTGTTCAATAGCATCTCTACGAATATTGCGGATAGAAATTTTTCCATTTTCCCCTTCGCTATTGCACCTTTTTACCAGCTCTTTTCTTCTTTCTTCAGTTAATGGAGGTAAAAATAAACGTATGTAATTACCATCATTTTGAGGGTTGATTCCAATATTGCTGGCAATGATAGCTCTTTCAATAGGCTGCAACATATTTTTTTCCCAGGGCTGAACGGAGATTGTACGTGCATCTAAAACTGAAATATTAGCGATTTGTGCAATTGGTGTTGGGGAGCCGTAATAATCTGCAACTATCCCATCCAGCATATTGGGATTTGCTTTACCAGCACGAATTTTCACCAATTCTGTTTCAAGAAAACTAATTGCTTTTTTCATTGTGGATTCTGTATCCAATTTAATGAGTTCTAATTCTTCTGACATAAAATAGAAAATTAATTGGATGTAAAACTAAAGAAAAGAACAATAGGCAAATAAATAATTGGCAAACTAAAAATAAAAGGAAAAAAATTAACTGGCTTCTACAGATTTGGGAACAATGGTTAATATATTATGAGATTTTATTACCCCATCTCTCGACTTTAAGTTTCGGATTGAAGCAAGTTTATTTTTAGGACGTCTATAATAAATAACTGCAATCAAGGCACAGGAGATAGTCAACAAAATATTTATAACAATGGTAGTACCAAGGCTACGCAAAAAGAACGCTAATAAAATAAATCCAATATTGGTTCCTACACAAAGCAATGTAATTCTTGTATGACTAAAACCAAGTTCCAATAAAAAATGATGTACATGGTTTCTATCAGGACTAAAAGGAGAGCGTCTTTTAAAAATACGTAAGGCAAACACCCGCAAAGTATCAAACAAAGGAACAATTAATATAGCAATACCTATTGCGGGAGCAGCTTCTAAAGGAAATGAAACGGCGGAAGAATCGGCGATATTAATAAATTTAACCACCATTATGGAATTGATAAGTCCAATTAGCAATGACCCTGTATCACCCATAAATATTTTTGCAGGAGAGAAATTGTAAATTAAAAACCCAATTAAACTACCGGCAAGCGAGAATGCCATAACTGCATACAACAACTGACTTGCATAATAAAAATAAGCACCAAAAACCAATGCAGTTAACAGTCCCAAACTGCCAGCCAAACCATCCACACCATCAATTAAATTAAAAGAATTGATTATGACAATAATTGTAAAAACCGTTAGTACTATACTTGCCAAATGTGGAATAGTATAAATTCCTAAAAACCCATGCATATTTGAAATTTGCACTCCCCCAAACTTAATGATAATACCTGCAGCAATTAATTGCCCTATGAATTTTTTTGCTGCAGATAAAACAAGTATATCATCTTTGATACCCAAAAAGAAAATAACGATTGCTGCTGCTGCAAAATATTGTAGCTCATTACTTGCAACTGGTGCACCTAATAATGTTGCTAAAATAAAGCCCCCAAAAATTCCAAGTCCACCTAGTGTAGGAATTACCATTTTATGAACTTTACGTTCGTCAGGCTCATCAAATAATTTTTTGCGCCTTGCAACCTCAATAATAACAGGGATTGCAAAAAAAGTAACCATAAAAGCGAAAGTAAAACTTAATAATATGTTGTCCATGAAGGCATGTTAAATATGGTAATGATTACAAAATATTTACTAACCCAAACTCTATTCCAAAAAATCCACAATCAATTATAAAGGAAGGTTAATTTACTAATTTTAATAGCTAATTTGTTAACTGCTGGCACATTAATAAATATTTATAGCAAAATAACGGATAAATTGTCAACTTATTATTATACGATAAAATTCATATTATTTTTTACTTTGGTAATGTAGGTAATTGAAGTACGTTTGCATACAAAATTATAAAAATGACCAATTTAAAGGAAACAGCTAGTCAGGTAAGAAGAGATATTGTACGGATGGTACACGCTGTACAAAGTGGCCACCCTGGTGGATCGTTAGGTTGTGCAGATTATTTAACTGCCTTATATTTTAGTGCGATGAAACATGATTCTACATTCAATATGGATGGAAAGGGAGAAGATTTGTTTTTTTTAAGTAATGGACATATTAGCCCTGTGTTTTATAGTGTTTTAGCAAGAAGTGGCTATTTCCCGGTTAAAGAATTATCAACCTTTAGAAAGTTGAATAGCCGATTACAAGGCCACCCAACAACACATGAGCATTTACCAGGTGTAAGAATAGCGAGCGGTTCGTTAGGACAGGGTATGAGCGTGGCTTTGGGCGCTGCGTTGGCAAAAAAAATAAATAAGGATACTAATATTGTTTATTCATTACATGGAGATGGAGAACTGGATGAAGGGCAAAACTGGGAAGCAATTCTTTTTGCAGCTCACAAAAAAGTGGATAATCTAATTGCGGCCATTGATTGGAATGGGCAACAGATAGACGGACCTACCGAAAAAGTAATGAATCTTGGTGATCTTGCTGGAAAATTTGAAGCTTTTGGCTGGACAGTTATTCAGTTGGAAAAAGGCAATGATATGGATGAAATAATAAAAACATTATCCTACGCCAAATCGCTTACCGGCAACTGCAAGCCAATTGTTATTTTAATGAAAACAGAAATGGGTAAAGGAGTAGATTTTATGGAAGGAAGTCACGAATGGCACGGCATTGCCCCTAATGATGTTCAGCTGCAAAAAGCATTGGCTCAATTGCCGGAAACAATGGGTGATTATTAATTATGCTAAAATAATTTTATAAATTAAACAAAATCCCGTTTACTTTTTGTTGCCGGGATTTTGCATTTACTTTATAAAAAAAAATGTTTTATTCGTCTCGAAGCACTTCCCGGCTAATTACCAGCTTCTGTACTTCGCTGGTTCCTTCACCAATAGTACATAATTTGCTATCCCGATAAAATTTTTCCACAGGAAACTCTTTGCTATAACCATTGCCACCAAATATTTGCACTGCTTCCGTACTCGCTTTTACAGCTATTTCGCTGGCATAATATTTAGCCATTGCAGCTTCCTTTGTCATGGATAATCCTTTTATTTTTAGATCGCAAGCTTGATGGATAAGTAATTCACTGGCTGCAATTTCGGTAGCTATATCTGCAAGTTTAAAACTTACTCCCTGAAAATTACCAATCGGTTGATCAAACTGGTGGCGCTCTTTGGCGTATTGTACGGCTGCATCATATGCACCTTTTGCAATACCTATGCTTAAAGCTGCAATAGATATTCTTCCTCCATCCAGCACCTTCATGGATTGCTTAAATCCTGCGCCTACTTCCCCAATCCTGTTGGCATCAGGTATCCTGCAATTATCAAAAATCATTTCGGTTGTTTCACTAGCCCGCATTCCCAACTTATTTTCTTTTTTTCCGGCACTAAACCCTTGTGTAGCACGATCAACAATAAAAGCAGTAGAATTAACTTTTGTACGAGGGTCTCCGGTACGGCAAATAACAACTGCCACGTCACCCGATTTGCCATGCGTTATCCAACATTTTGTGCCATTTATAATCCAGTCATTTCCATCTTTTACAGCCGTTGTTTTCATATTGCCTGCATCGCTGCCAGTAGTAGGCTCCGTTAAACCCCAGGTTCCTAACCATTCGCAGATGGCTAACTTCGGTAAGTATTTTTGTTTTTGGATTTCATTGCCAAAAGCCAGAATATGCCCGGTACATAAGGAGTTATGAGCGGCAACTGACAAACCAACAGCACCACAAACACGAGAAATTTCCTGAATAATTACATTGTATTCATAATAGCTGAGCCCTGCACCACCATAAGCTTCCGGCACCAAAACACCCATCATACCTAGCTTGCCCAACTCCTTAAAAATATGCAATGGAAATTCTTGCGTTTCATCCCATTCCATTACATGCGGCTTTATATATTTATCCGCAAAATCTTTAGCTGATTTTGCCACTAGCTGCGTTAACTCCGATTGCTGAAAGTTCATAGGCTTGAATAATTATGGTGTAAATTAATTCTTTTTAAAATACTAACAGTCGTTAGTAAATGCTTTAATTAACTTTTAAGTAAGGGGCTATTTTATTAAAAATATCTTCTGTAACCAACATTATTTTTTTAATATCTTCAACCAAAATGTAGATGCCATGCTGAAGTCGATATTGCACAATAGCATTGGCCAGTGCATAACGCAGATATGGATGAGTTTTCATTTCATCGACTGTGGCAGTATTTATATTTATTTTATTTACAAAAATATTGTTGATAGAAAATCTGTCTTTAATTTTTTGAAAAGTAGAATCAGGAAGACCATACGTTTCTCCTATTTGTTCAACTTTGCAAAAGCCGCCGAGTTTATCCCTGAAAATAAGAATGCGCTGAGATAATTTACTGCCTATACCTGGTAAAGCAATTAATGCAGTTGTATCTGCTGTATTAATATCAATAATTGCAGAAACATATTTTAGCTTTTCATAAGTTGTTGTTTCATAAACCTTTTTATCCGTACTACTTATTGTATTTGTATTTTTAATTTGTACAAAAGGAATAAGTTTTTTCACCTCATCTTCCTGCAAACCCCATATTTTTTGAATATCTGCAGGCTTATAGAACTTACCGCCTTTTGCAATATAATTTTTAATAGTTGCTATAGTTTTATCTCTTATGCCCAATTTTTTCCAACCCGGTACATCCAACGTATTTGGGTCAAAATAAAATAACGCTCCTGCTATTTTTTTGGAATTGCCGTTTTTTTCATCCGGTTCTCTAAAGCTTTGAAAATTATCATCATTGTAATTTTTTTTAGCATACCTATCAATGCTATCAGCTTGTTTAATAGAAAGCATATCAATTTGGGATTTAAAAGAAGTAGGGTCAATAGATTTCGGGTGTATAAAAAAGGGAAATAAAAACGGAAGGATTATTAAAATTGCAATCAATAAAAGCAATGCTATGGTGCCGGCACGTTCTTTTTTTGTAAAATTTAGGTATTCTGAAATAAAATGTTTCCACATATTGTTGACTTATTAATTAATAAAATAACAACCTGCAAACAGCAATACAATGCCCTAAAGTAGTAATAATTTAATCAAAAGATAAATTTAGCCCATCGTAAGCTAGTTGTATACCAGCAGGCAATTCTTTATTAATAGCAGCATGTTTGCCAAGTTGGTGGCTGGCATGTGTTAAGTAAGCGTTTGGCACTTCCAATTCGTGCACCAAAGCAATAGCTTCGTCAAGTGTAAAGTGAGAGATATGCGCTTTATGGCGCAATGCATTTACAACCATTATTTCACTGCCCCTTATTTTTTCTTTTTCAGGAGGTTCAATCTTATTGGCATCTGTAATGTAAGTGAACTTGCCAAACCGGTAACCCATAACAGGCATTTTTAAATGCCAAACCAATACTGGTATTACAGGAATATCGCCAATTAAAAATGGTTCGAGGGTAATCGTATTTAAATTAATATCTGGAATACCGGGGTATTTTTTATCCGAAAAAATGTAGGCAAATTCTCTTTTTACAGCTTCCTCCGTTAATGTATTAGCATATACTTGCATTGCCTTGCCGGAGAAATATGAAAACGCTTTTACATCATCGAGGCCGGCAATATGATCTTTATGCGGATGGGTAAAAAGAACGGCATCTAAATTTTTTACATTTTCTCTCAACATTTGGTATCGAAAATCCGGAGTTGTATCAACAACAAAACTAGTAGCAGCACTTTGTACTAAAATACTGCTGCGTAAACGGTTATCTTTTTTATCAGAAGAGGTACAAACATCACAAACACAGGCAATCATGGGAACACCTGCACTTGTTCCAGTACCAAGAAATGTTATTTTAATTGGAGGGCATTGCACTTAGCAAAAATAGGCAATAACTGCCAAGCATAAATATTATAAAAAAGGAGGATGTTTTATTTCTCGCTTCCAAAAACCATCACTTCGTCATACAATTTTTGGCTATCGTGTGTTAACCCATCAAAATTAATTTCTAATTTTGGCATCAGATCTATTAGGGTATTTATTTTTCCTTCAATTTGAAAAAACTTATTTAGCACTACTACTTTTTTCGCCTGTAAAATACAATACCCGCTTTGAAAATTACCTCTTTCATATCGAATTACATAACCACTTTCCTCAATTATTTTTTCAACTTTATCTAAAGTAGTTTGTGTGAATTTTATTGCCATAATTAGTAAAACTTCAACTGTATAAATTGATTGATGCAAATTTACTATAGCCCATTAGTAAGCGCTTTTCTAATTATCCACAAAAGTTTATAACTAAATATTGATAGCCTTTCTATTTATTTGTCATTCGTATTATAGGAACAATCATTTCTTCCAAACTTACTCCACCGTGTTGAAAGGTATTTCTGTAATAATTTACAAAATGATTATAATTGTTGGGATAACATAAAAAGATATCGCCTTTTGCAAAAATAAACGAAGAGTTTACATTTGGTACCGGCAGGCCCGCCTCTCTCGGATCTCTAAATACCAATACATCTTTCGGATCGTAATTTAAATTACGGCCATGCTTGTACCTAAGATTAGCCGTAGTTTGTTTATCTCCAATAACTTTAGCAGGCGTTTTTACCCTTACCGTTCCATGATCTGTACCAACTATAACTGTTACCTTTTTATCTGCAATTTTTTTTAATGCCTGGTGTAAAGGCGAATGTATAAACCAGCTTTCTGTAATGCTTCTGTAACTTGTTTCATCACCGGCCAGTTCTTTTAATACCTCCATTTCGGTACGTGCATGGCTAAGCATATCTATAAAATTATACACAATAATATTGATGTCGTTTTGCATCATATTGTGCATATTCTCTACTAATTTTTGGCCATCATGGTTATTGGTTATTTTAGTGTACGAATATTTTAAATCAGCTTTGCCAAGCCTTTTTAGCTGGCCTTTAAAAAATTCTTCCTCGTACATGTTTTTTCCTCCTTCCTCATCGTCATTTTTCCATTGAGCGGTAAATTGTTTTTCTATATCGATAGGTAACATTCCAGCAAAAATGGCATTTCTGGCATATTGAGTTGCAGTAGGAAGTATAGAATAAAAAGTTTCTTCTTCCTGAATGCGAAAACTTTCTGCAAAAATTGGTTGTATGGTTTTCCATTGATCAAACCGCAAATTATCTATTAAAACAAAAAATAAAGGTGTTCCTTTTTCAAGATGAGGCAATACTTTATTCTTCATTAAGTTATGGCTCATTATAGGTGCATCTAAACATTTTGGTTGTACCCAGAAAGCATAGTTTCTTGAAATAAATTTAAAAAATTCTGTATTAGCTTCTGCCTTTTGTGATTGAAATACTTCCTGCATTTCCGGACTGTCGCTCTTTTTCATTTCAAGTTCCCAATACACCAATTTTTTATAAATTTCCATCCAGCCTTTATAATCGGGATTATCGCTTAATGCCATAAATAAACTGCGAAAATCCTGCTGGTAAGCTGAAGTTGTTTTTTCTGCAACCAACCTTTTATTATCTATCAATTTTTTTAAGCTAAGCCAAACCTGATTTGGATTTACAGGTTTTATTAAATAGTCGCTTATCTGGCTGCCGATAGCTTCATCCATTAAGTTTTCTGCTTCATTTTTAGTTATCAGCACTACAGGTAAATTACTGTTAACTTCTTTAATTTGCTGAAGCGTCTGCAATCCTGTTATACCAGGCATTGTTTCATCCAATAATACCACATCAACAATGTTTTCCTTTACAAATTCCACTGCATCAAATCCATTGGTTTTAGTATTTACTTCGTAACCCTTGTTTTCTAAAAATATAATCTGCGAGGTAAGGCTATCAATTTCATCGTCTACCCAAAGAATTTTTGCTATACTCATGATGGCTGTTATTTTATATTACCGTTTAAAATTTATAATACTTATTTCCTTTATTGTGTATTAAATAATTAGAAGAATTACCTTTTTGTTTTCAGCAAAAAAGATCTTTTATCAAGTCAATAAAAATTTATGAAGTAGCGTTTACCTATATACGGTTATAATGTTAAAACAATAAGGTATGTAGCAAATATAATGGATTCAAATTTCAGATTTGTAGCTTTGTGATGCTTGTAAAATAAGATTTAACAAAATACTATCAATCATTAAATTAATTAATGCAGCCAAAAAAAATAATCAATGATCCGGTATATGGCTTTATTACCATTGATGATGAACTCATTTTTAAAATAATTGCCCACCCTTATTACCAACGCCTTCGACGCATTCATCAAATGGCTATGGCACACCTCGTATATCCAGGCGCTGTACATACAAGGCTGCATCATTCTTTAGGTGCCTATCATTTAATGTGTAATGCCATCAACGAATTAAAAAATAAAGGCACTGTTATTTCCAAAGAGGAAGAACAAGGCGCCAAAGTTGCCATTTTATTACACGATATAGGCCATGGGCCTTTTAGCCATGCATTGGAAAATATATTGATAGAAGGTATGCACCACGAAGCGATTTCTTTATTATTAATGCAAGACCTCAATAAACAGTTTAATGGGCAACTGCAGGTTGCCATAGATATTTTCACCAATGTGCATCCCAAAAAATACCTGTATCAACTAATAAGCGGACAACTGGATGTAGATAGAATGGATTATTTAACAAGGGATAGTTTTTTTAGCGGTGTAAGTGAAGGAGTAATTGGCTATGACCGAATTATTAAAATGCTGATTGTACATGAAGGAGAGCTGATGGTAGAAGAAAAAGGCATTTATTCCATCGAAAAATTTTTATTAGCGAGGCGCTTAATGTATTGGCAGGTTTATTTACACAAAACAGTATTGTGTGCTGAACAAATGCTGCAGCGCATTATAAAAAGAGCCAAACACATTAAGGCATTTACCAAAACCCCACTCAATAAATTTATTAATGAGCCAATTGAAACTGTAACATTGGAAGAATTTTGCCAGTTGGATGACTTTGATGTAATGTCCACAATAAAAGAATGGTGTACACATGATGATAAAATTTTATCAATATTGTGCGAAGGAATAATTAACCGCCACCTATTTAAAATAAAATTTTTTGGTCAACCTATAAAAGAAGAATTGCTGGCGGAAAAACTAGCTGATGTTATACAACAATTAAATATTAGTACAATTGATGCAAGCTGGTTAGTTTTTACCGGAGAAGCAGCTAGCAACACCTATAATTTTGAGAACGAACATATTTATATTTTATTCAAAGATGGATCTGTAAAAGATATTTCTGAAGTTGACAATGCGCTCATAAATCAAAACATGAAGAGCAAGGTTAAAAAATATTACATTTGTTATTCAAGATAGACACAAGCTTTTAGTGTTACCAACGTAAAGCTAAAAGTTACCCTCAAAGATTAGCTAAAAAAATATGCAATTTTCCGCCGTACAGATAGCCCTACTGATCAATGGTAAAGTAGAAGGTAATGCTGAAATAACAGTTAGTACTTTTGGTAAAATTGAAGACGCCAATGTGGGTGAACTGGCTTTTTTAGCCAATCCAAAATATGAAGATTATTTGTATCATACCCATGCCTCTATTATTATTATTAATGAAACGCTGGAATTAAAACATCCCATTTCAGCAACTCTTATCAGAGTACCGGATGCCTATACAGCTTTTGCCGAATTACTTGATAAATATCAGCAAATACGCAACCAGCAATTAACCGGTATACAACAACCTGCTTATGTTGATGCGACCGCAAAAATTGGTAATCAGGTATATATTGGAGCGTTTGCTTACATTGGCGAAAAGGTAATTATTGCTGACGGAGTTAAAATTTTTCCTTCTGCTTACATTGGTAATAATGTAGTGCTTGGCGAAAACTCTATCATTTACCCGGGTGTTAAAATTTATCACCATTGTATTATTGGTAAAAATGTGGTGATTCATGCAGGCAGTGTTATTGGTGGCGATGGCTTTGGTTTTGCGCCACAACCGGATGGCACTTTTATAAAGGTTCCGCAAATTGGTAATGTAATTATTGAAGATAATGTAGAAATAGGCTCCAATGCCACTATTGACAGGGCTACCATTGGAAGTACATTAATAAAAGCAGGTGCCAAACTAGATAACCTTTTACAAATTGCACACAATGTTGAAATAGGTAATAACACCATAATTGCTGCACAGGCAGGTATTAGTGGTAGTACTAAAATTGGGAATAATGTTATGATTGGTGGACAAGTGGGAATTGTTGGCCATCTTCAAATTGCAGACGGAAGTAAAATTAATGCACAAAGCGGCGTAAGCAAATCAATTAAAAAAGCAAATACTGCAGTCACCGGCTCTCCTGCCTATGACTACACAGCTTCACTGCGTAGTCAGGCAATGGTAAGATGCCTTCCCGAAATGGAAAAAAGAATACAACAGCTGGAAAAATTAGTGAAAGAATTGTTAATATCCAATACTAAAAAAGATTAATTAAATACCTCTTCTACAAATTATCTACTTAATAAAAAAAGCGAAAACTTTCTCAAATAAAAACTAATGCTAATTTTACAACAACCTATTAACCGTTATTTTAAAAAACTTAACCGCTAGCTTCAGGATATTGCACTATCTGGTGCCGAAAAATAAAATATCTTTACCCCCTATTTATAAAAAATAAGCATGGACGCAAATTTTAACCCAGACAAACAACACACGTTATTATCACCTATCAGCATTTCTGGTACAGGTTTACATACTGGTATAAATGTAGATATGACATTAAAACCTGCAAATGCAGGTTTTGGATTTCAGTTTCAACGCATTGATTTGCCTGGTATGCCAATCATTAAAGCAGATTGTGATTTGGTGACTGATACATCTAGAGGAACTACGCTTGAAGTTGGGGATGCTAAAGTGAGTACTGTTGAACACATTCTGGCGGCATTGGTTGGTATGGGAGTAGATAATTGTTTAATTGAAATAAACGGACCCGAAATACCCATTATTGATGGAAGCAGTGAGCCATTTGTAGAAATTATTGAAAAAGGTGGCGTGCTTGAACAAGAGGCTGCAAAAGCCTGGTATTCTATCGATAACAATATTTCTTATTACGATGATGTTAAAAGGGTAGAAATGACAGTACTCCCTTCTACAGATTATAAAATAACAACGCTCATTGATTTTAATTCTCCGGTACTTGGCACCCAGCATGCCAGTTTAAAAACAATGCAGGAGTTTAAGTCTCAAATTGCTCCTTGTCGTACTTTTTGTTTTTTACACGAATTGGAAGCCTTACTTGATAATAACCTGATAAAAGGGGGAGATATTAATAATGCTATTGTAGTAGTAGACAGACCGGTAACCAAAGAAGAAATGGGCCGTCTTGCAAAAGCCTTTGGCAGAGAAAAAGTAGAAGTAAAAAGCGAAGGTTACCTAAATAATCTGGAACTACGTTTCCCAAATGAACCAGCAAGGCATAAATTACTCGATGTAATAGGAGATCTTGCTTTGATTGGCTATCCTTTAAAAGGCCATATCATTGCCAACAGGCCCGGACACAGCAGCAATGTTGAGTTTGCTAAAAAAATAAAAAATTACATCAAAAAAAACAAACATACCAAGGGCATTCCTATTTATGACCCAACCCAGCCGCCAGTTTATTCTTTACAACAAATAGAAAAAACTTTGCCGCACCGGTATCCTTTTTTATTGGTGGATAAAATTATTGAATTAACCGATAAACAAATTGTGGGCATTAAGAATGTAACTTTCAATGAATATTTCTTTCAGGGGCACTTTCCTGGAAACCCTGTGATGCCCGGTGTTTTGCAGGTGGAGGCACTAGCACAAACAGGTGGTATTCTTTGTATTAATGCTATGCCAGAAGGACAGTATGATACCTATTTTATAAAAATAGAGAATTGCAAATTCAAGCAAAAAGTAGTTCCCGGCGATACAATGATTTTAAAAATGGAACTTATTGAACCTATCCGCCGCGGAATTTGCGCAATGAGAGGTAGTATTTTTGTAGGAAACAAACTTTGTACAGAAGGCGATTTAACAGCACAGCTTGTAAAAAGAAACTAATAAAAAATCTTTCAATGACTCAATTACTCTATTATAAAATATTGTTACCAACATACACCGGGCAATTTTGTCATTTCCAAATTTTTAAATTTTCAAATTTGTTATGATTCATCCGCACACCTACATACACCCAAATGCAAAATTAGCAACCAATGTAAAGATTGATCCATTTAGTGTCATTCATCCAAATGTAGAAATTGGGGAAGGTACTTGGATAGGGAGCAATGTTACCATCATGGAAGGCGCTAGAATTGGAAAGAATTGCCGGATTTTTCCAGGAGCAGTAATTGCCGCAATTCCGCAGGATTTAAAATTTGAAGGCGAACAAACCACTGTGGAAATTGGCGATAATACTACCATCCGTGAGTTTGTAACCGTAAATCGTGGCAGTAAAGATCGCTGGACAACAAAGGTCGGCAACAATTGTCTTATTATGGCTTATAGTCATATTGCCCATGATTGTATTGTTGGTAATAATTGTATTATGAGTAACAGCACCCAAATGGCAGGTCATGTTACTATGGGCGATAATTCTATTTTGGCAGGAATGTGTGCCATTCACCAATTTGTTCAAATTGGGCAACATGCTTTTATTAGCGGAGGTTCACTTGTTAGCAAAGATGTGCCTCCTTATATTAAAGCAGGCCGCACACCGCTTAGTTACGCCGGAGTAAATTCGGTAGGTTTAAAACGCAAAGGTTTTTCTAACGACCGCATTAACCAGATACTTGATATTTACCGTATCATCTATAATAAATCTATGAACACTTCGCAGGCACTTAATTTTATTGAAGAAGAATTACCTGCTACTGATGAACGAGATGAAATTGTAACATTTATAAGAGAAAGTGGCAGAGGCATCATCAAACGTTTTTCAAAAGGTAGTCAGGATGATGAATAAATTTATTCGCTTTTACATCCGTAATTTAATTATACTTTATCGCTATTATACGTCAGTAATCAGAAAGAAAAGTTCTTAATAAAAGATACTATCAGGAAGCAATTCCAATCTAATAAAAATGCAAATTACTTTAACCAATGCAGGCAAAAGATTTAACAGGGAATGGATATTCCGGCATTTTAATTATTCATTTTTAGAAGATAAGAAATATGCCATTACAGGATCCAATGGTTCTGGTAAATCTACTTTGCTACAGGTAATTGCAGGTTCGTTATCGTACAACGAAGGACAGGTTGACTTTGCATTTAAACAAAAAAAAATAGATCAAGAGCTACACTTTCAACACATCTCTATTGCAGCTCCTTATTTAGAATTAATAGAAGAAATGACATCCGGAGAATTTTTGAGTTTTCATAACCAGTTTAAAAAACTATTACTTACTGATAAAGAAATCTTGGGAATTGTAGGATTACAAAAAGCTATTAACAAACAGATCCGCTATTACAGCAGCGGAATGAAACAACGATTAAAATTGGCGCAGGCTTTTTTTTGTGATTCCCCCGTTTTACTGTTAGATGAACCAACCACAAATTTAGATGCAGAAGGTATTGCTTTGTACCAGCAGCTGATTAAAAATTACACCTCCAATAAACTAGTAATTATTAGCAGCAATGATTTGCAGGAGTATGAATTTTGTGATGCCATAATTGCTATCGGAAATTATAAGTAGCAATATTCTAAATCAATTTTAAACAACCTCGAAACTAACAGTATCATACATAGTTATTATTGGCAATGTAAAACTAAACTTGTCAAATACAATAATTTCAAAAGGTTGGTATTTCCAAATCTGGGTATTATAAATGCGGTTGTATACTTCCACCATAATTTCTTTTTGAGAAACCAATACATAGTATTGAAGGCTTTCAATCTTCTTGCAATATTTAAGCCTTACTTCTTTATTGTCCAGTGCAGTTAAATCTGCAAGTACTTCAAAAATTATGGAAGGATGCTGAATATACAAATCACCAGGTTTCAAATCATCTTTACAGATATACGTTAAATCGGGATAAACATAAAGTTGATCCTTTTCAATTTCCAGTTATATGCCTTCAGTAAAAATATTACATCCTTCTTTTTTGTTCACTCTTATTTAAACCCCTATATTCAGAATGATATTATTATAGTTTTTTGTTCCACCAGCCATCGCATATAATTCTCAAAATAAAAATCAAGGCGTTATGCACGCTGCTCCTCTATTGCCTTATACTCGGCAAAGCTATATTTTTATCTCCTTTAGATATTGGGTAACTCATTGTATTAAAATTTAAAGTTATATTTTTATACCTAATTTATCTTCTGCTGGCAATCAGTAAATTCAAATCTGTGTACTTTAAATCAAACCGTTCACTTAAATAAAAGTTAGTAAGGCTGCCTTTAAACATGTAGATTCCGCTGCGTATATTTATTTTGTACCATACCACATTATCAATTCCTCCATCATCTGCAGTTTCTAATAACAACGGCATTAATACATTGCTAATGGCCTGAGAAGCCGTACGGGCAAACCCACTTGGAATATTTGGTACGCAATAATGTATTACATCGTATTTTCTAAATACGGGTCTTTCAAGTGTGGTAACTTCGCTGGTTTCAAAACAGCCACCTCTGTCTATACTCACATCAACAATTACTGTTCCAGGACGCATATTGCTTACCATTTCATCTGTTACAACAATCGGGGTTCTACCCCCGGTACTGCTTAATGCTCCAACAGCCACATCACAAGTTTTTAATTGCTTGGCTAAAATTTTAGGCTCAATCACGGAAGTCCATAAACGCCCGCCTATATTATTTTGTAACCTTTTAAGTCTGTAGATGCTGTTATCAAAAATCTTTACGCTTGCTCCCATTGCAAGTGCTGTCCTTGCGGCATATTCACCTACAATACCAGCACCAATAATAATCACTTTTGTTGGAGGAATTCCACTTATACCACCAACCAATACACCCTTTCCATTATTGGCATTGTTTAAATATTGCCCGGCAATCAGCATTACTGCACTGCCTGCTATTTCACTCATGCTGCGTACAATAGGATTGTGCCCGCTGTCATCTTTCAAATTTTCAAAACTCAACGCCGTAATCTTTTTGTCCATCATCTTCTGTAATATCTCCCTTTTCATCACAGCTAAATGTATTGGTGAAATAATATATTGGTTGTGTTTTAATAACTCACATTCACTTTCACTAACCGGTGCACTTTTTACCAATACATCGCATTCAAAAACTTCTTTTTTATCATACGCAATTTTGGCACCTGCATCGCTATAATCTTTATCGCTATAACTGGCACCTTCACCTGCTTTTGTTTCTATTACAACCCTGTGGCCATTGGCAACCATCACTCCAACAGCTTCCGGAGTTAATGCAATCCGATTTTCACTAAAGGAAGTTTCCTTGGGTATACCAATAAACAATTCTTCTCCTTTTGGTTTTATATCCAGGGTTTCTTCCATTGTTTCGTAACTAAAAGAAGGAGATACAAATGGTTTTGATGTTGCCATAATAATGAAAGATTGAAAATATACAAATTACAAATTAATTTTCAGCTTTCGGGTATTCATATCAATTGTACTGATAGTGATATGCAAAGTATCATCAGGAAAAATACCGGGTGCCCTATTCGGCCATTCTACAAAACACTTGTTACCTGAGTATAAACAATCTTCTATACCGGCATGCATAGCTTCTTGTTCATCTCTTAACCGGTAAAGGTCTATATGATAAATAATTTGTTTGTTTTGATTGGTATATTGGTTAATGATTGAAAACGTAGGACTGGAGATATTATCCTTAACCCCCATTGCTTCGCAAACAGCATGAACAAAAGTAGTTTTGCCTGCTCCCATATCCCCATGCATAGCAAAAACGTTATAATGTGCAGTGGCTGCTATAAATTGTTTAGCTGCTTCGTGTATGTTATCGGACGTAAAATTTAACTCCATGTTGCAAAGATATTTTCCTTCATTAGTAATTGTGTAACAATTGCAAAGAATAATTTTGCAGTATGGAAAAAGTAGAATGGAAAGTAGAAGGAATGGATTGTACAAATTGTGCACTCTCAATTTCTAAATACCTCAATAAAGAAGGACTTAAAAATGTAAAAGTAAATTTCATTGGTGGAGAGGTAATCTTTGATTTGAATGAAGGCAAATCCAAAGCGCAATTAGCTAAAGGCATTGCTGGTTTGGGTTATAATGTTGTTAACGAAACAAAGGAGGGTACTTCTAAGCCCCCTGCAAAACTTTTCACCAATCATCTACAAAGATTTTTATTTTGCTTACCATTTACAGCTGTGCTGATGCTGCACATGTTACCATTGCACATTCATTTTTTAATGAACCCATGGATACAATTGGCTATTTGTTTACCGGTTTACATTGTTGGCATGGGATATTTTGGGGTTAGTGCAATTAAAAGTTTACAGGGTGGCATGCCTAATATGAATGTATTAATTGCCATTGGTGCTACCGCTGCGTTTGTATACAGCCTGATTGGAACTGTTAATAATTTTGGAATGGACTATGTATTTTATGAAACCACTGCCACCATTATCACACTCGTATTTTTGGGCGAATGGGTTGAACATAAATCTGTATCCACCACACAAAAGGAATTAAATAAATTAGCTGCGCAGCAAAAAGTAATGGCCAATATGATTGCTTTTGATGACGAGCATAAAGAAAATATTTTTCCAGTAGAAAATACACAACTGCATATAGGTGATCTTATTTTAATAAAAACAGGCGAACAGGTACCGATGGATTGCAAAATATTATGGGGTGATGCACATGTAAATGAAGCATTGTTAACAGGAGAAAGTAAGCCGGTATACAAACAAAAAAAAGACGCACTAATTGGTGGTAGCCTTTTAACAGACGGCACCGTAAAAGCACAAGTAACTGCTACCGGAAAAGACACCGTGCTGAGTAATATTTTACATCTTGTAAAACAGGCACAAGGCGAAAAGCCACCCATTCAGCAATTGGCAGATAAAATAAGTGCGGTGTTTGTGCCCGTAGTATTGGGTATATCCGTACTTACTTTTTTAATCAATTATTTTATTGCAGATATTAATGCTACCAGTTCTTTAATGAGAAGTATTGCAGTATTGGTTATTAGCTGCCCCTGTGCCATGGGGCTAGCAACACCGGCCGCCATAGCCGTAGGATTAGGTCGTGCTGCAAAAAATGGCATTCTGTTTCGCAATGCAAAAAGTTTGGAATTATTTAAAGATATTAAAACAGTAGTTTTTGATAAAACTGGCACACTTACAAAAGGAGCATTTAAAATCGCTGGTTTTCACTCTGGTAACCTTACCGAAGATGAATTTAAACGGATTGTTTTTTCGTTGGAAAAATATTCCAATCATCCTATTGCAAAAGTTATTACCGACAACTGGAAAATAAATAATGCGATCGTATGGAAAAAAATTGAAGAAGTAAAAGGTGTTGGGGTGAAAGGCGAAGACAAGGAAGGAAATATTTATCAGTTAGGTAACAGTAATGCCGAATTGTTAATCACCCACGAAGAACCACATACAGCTTATCTGCAAAAAAATAATGAACCAATTGGATGGCTTGATTTGGAAGATGAAATAAGGGAAGAATCAAAACAGGTGATTGATTATTTGCACTCAAAAAATATTAAAACTATTTTATTAAGTGGTGATAGTTTGGAAAGATGTAAAAGAGTTGCTGATGCAGTAGGAATAGACGAAGTATATGCACAACAAAAACCGGAACAGAAATTACAGATCATTGAACAATTAAATAATGCAAACCCTACTGCAATGGTGGGTGATGGTATAAATGATGCACCTGCATTGGCCAAAGCTACTATTGGCATCTCAATGAGCGAAGCTTCACAATTAGCAATGCAAACAGCACAAGTTGTTTTGATGAATAAAGGCATTCACCATTTACCATTGGCATTGGGTTTAGGAAAACATACTTTCTTTACCATCAAACAAAATCTTTTCTGGGCATTTATATATAATATTGTTGCCATTCCAATTGCTGCTGTTGGGTTATTGCACCCGGGTGTTGCTGCATTGGCAATGGGTTTTAGCGATGTTGTATTGGCCATTAATTCTATCAGGCTCAATTACAAGAAAGTGGTTTAATTTCAAGCCATAATTTATTTCTTTTGACAATTCACGAAATACTTAAACTATATTGGGGTTACGATACTTTCAGGCCGTTGCAGGAAGATATCATTAATACTGTATTAGAGGGAAATGATACATTGGCTTTACTCCCAACTGGTGGTGGCAAATCTATTTGTTTTCAGGTGCCAGCTTTAGCAAAAGAAGGATTGTGTTTAGTAATCAGCCCTCTGATTGCTTTGATGAAAGATCAGGTACAAAATTTAAAAAATAAAGGAATCCCTGCATTATCTATTTCGGCTGGCATGAGTTTTTTAGAAGTAAAAAAAACATTGCAAAACGCTGTTCATGGCAATTACAAATTTCTATACGTGTCCCCTGAGCGACTGGAAACAAATTTATTTTTAGAATATTTACCTGCAATGAATATAAACCTCGTTGCTGTAGATGAGGCACATTGTATCTCTCAATGGGGATACGACTTTAGGCCACCCTACATGCGCATAGCATTGTTGCGGGAATACCTGAAAGAAACGCCTATCCTTGCTTTAACAGCTTCCGCTACCGCAACTGTTCAGGATGATATTTGTACAAATTTAGCTTTTTCAAAAAAACAGTTACGCTTTCAGCAATCCTTTGAACGGGCCAATCTCTCTTACAGTGTTTTTAATGTTGCCAGCAAACAAAATAAATTATTGGAAATATTAAACAATGTAAAAGGCAGTGCCATTGTATATTGCAAAAGCCGCAGGCATACTAAAGATATTACCGATCTATTATTACTCAATAATATTAATGCCAGTTATTACCATGCAGGTTTAACTACCGATGAAAGAAATAAGCGCCAGGAAGCCTGGATAAATAACACGACAAGGGTAATAGTAAGCACCAATGCCTTTGGTATGGGCATAGATAAAGCAACTGTAAGGGTAGTAGTACATTACGACGTGCCCTACTGCTTAGAAAATTATTACCAGGAAGCCGGACGTGCTGGCCGGGATGGCAAAAGAGCTTATGCAGTGTCATTGTTTAATAACAGGGAGTTACAAGATTTAAAATTACAATCGGCTATACGTTATCCTAACAAAGAAGAAATAAAAAAAGTATATGCCGCTATAATGAATTACCTGCAAGTTGCTGCCGGTAGTGGCGAAGGAGTTAGTTTTGATTTTGATTTATCTGCTTTTACAGCTGCATTTAAAATAAATATTCTTACCAGCACTTATTCGATAAAAACATTGGAGCAGGAAGAAATACTCCAGTTTAATGAGGTTTTTTTTAAAAACTCAACACTGGTATTTAATTGTGATAAAGAACAATTAGTAGCATTTGAACAACAATACCCACAATTTGAAGCCGTGATTAAAGGTTTATTGCGTTCTTACGAAGGCATCTTTGATTTTCCCGCTGCCATTTATGAATCACAACTTGCAAAATTCATTCAAAAAAAATTGCCGGAATTATTGAAAGAATTAAAACAACTCCATCAATTGGGAATAGTTGACTATACGCCACAAAAAGATAAACCACAAATTACACTTTTGCAAAATAGAATGTACGCTGATAGTTTTGTAATTAATCTAACCAATTATTTAAAGCGTAAGCAAAACTTCGAAAAACGAATAGACTCAATTTATAATTATATCCAACAAACAACTATTTGCAGAAGCCGACTGATTGCAGCATATTTTAACGACCTCGCTATAAAAGAATGCGGTATTTGCGATAATTGTATCAACCAAAATGATTTAGTGATTGATGTTGAAGAGTTTGAAACAATTGCAGCGAGCATATTTAAACAGTTAGCCAAAAAGCCTTTACTACCTGCTGAGTTAATAAAAAAGTTAGCCGATATTAAAAAGGAGAAATTCTGGAAAGTAATGGATTATTTACAGGCGGAAAATAAGATTAATTTTAATAAAGAGGGTAAAATGCAAAAAATATAATAAACTATAAAGTGTTTAATATAAAAAAAATTGATCCGTGTTATTGCTTTCTTGAGTCAAATTTAGAGTATCATTCAGGTGATCATTTTATCACTTTGAGTAAGCACTTTTGGAAATGTTAAAAATTTTGTTACTATTAAAAAGGGAGGTGATTTTAAAATAAAAAGGGACCAAGATAGAAATCTAGTCCCGCTTTAAAATCCAATATCCTATGAAAAACCGAAACGAAGATAGGGGGTTATATATTACGATACAAGCTTTTTTATAAATATTTCAGAAAATTTTATCCCATTATAAAAGTAGATTTAACAATTAATGAATAGTTAAATGAATGGTTATCAGTTTTTTAAATACCAAATTAATATTTTACTTTTTCTTCAACTATAGTAAATACCATTAGCTTAGTTACCAAACATATTATAAAAAATTTATTTTGTATTCTAAATAAGCCAAATTCTTTTTAAAAGGTTAAGTTTAAAAAATGGTAGTTGCCATTTGAAGGTAAGTTTAAAACCAACTTCCATTTTTTTTAGTACTTCTACCTCCCATACCTAGTGCACCCAATAGGGATCTAATAATAGTATTACCTGCTGTACGTGCCATACTTTTTACAACGGTATTATTAGCAAATTTTTCTAAAGTAGATTCTTCCTCTTTGGCTGGTTTTTTATCGGCAGCTTGCTGAGCTGTTTTATCTGCAGCCGCTTCTAATTTTGCGGTTAATATTTCATATGCACTTTCACTGTCAATTACCTGATTGTATTTTGCCGCCAATTTAGATTTTTCTACAAGATTACTAATTTCTGAATCTGTCAATATATCCATCCTGCTTCTTGGCGAACATAACATTACATGCGCCAATGGCGTGGGAATACCTTTTTCATTCAACAAAGTTATCAAAGCTTCCCCTATCCCTAACTGCGTTATCAGGTCTTCTGTTTTGTAAAAATCTGTTTCGGGGTAATTCTCTGCTGTTTGTTTAATTACTTTTCTATCGGCAGCTGTAAAAGCCCGCAAAGCATGTTGAACTTTTAAACCAAGCTGTGCTAAAACACTGGCGGGCACATCCATTGGATTTTGTGTACAAAAGAAAATACCGATTCCCTTTGATCGAATTAATTTTACAATAGTTTCAATTTGTTGTAATAACGCTTCGCTGGCTTCCTGAAAAATAAGGTGCGCCTCATCAATAAACAACACCAGTTTAGGCTTATCCAAATCACCTTCCTCCGGACAAACCGCATAAAGTTCTGCCAGCATTTGCAACATAAATGTTGAAAACAACTTTGGCCTATCCTGCAAATCAGTCACTCTTAACACATTAATTATACCTCTTCCTTTATCATCTATCCGCATTAAATCTTCTACTTCAAAACTTTTTTCGCCAAAAAAAACATCTGCACCCTGTTGTTGCAGTTCAATCACTTTCCGCAATATGGTACCAGTGCTGGTTGTTGAAATTTTACCATAGGTTTTCTCAATTTCAACCTTTCCTTCATCCCCAATATATTGTAAAACTTTTATAAAATCCTTTAGGTCTAATAAAGGAAGTTTTAAATCATCACAATACTTAAATATCATTGCTATCACGCCGCCTTGTGTATCATTTAATCCCAAAATTTTGGATAATAAAACCGGGCCAAACTCACTCACTGTTGCCTTTAACCTAACGCCTTTCCGGTCGCTTAAAGTCATTAATTCTGCTGTAAATTGTTCCGGCTTATACTCCATATTTATTTTTTGGTATCGGTCTTTTACTATATCATTAACAGCGCCTACAGCCGCAATACCACTTAAATCTCCCTTTATATCCATTAATAAAACAGGCACACTTGCATCACTCAAAAATTCACTAATCATTTGCAGGGTTTTGGTTTTACCCGTACCTGTAGCACCTGCAATGAGCCCATGACGGTTCATCGTTTTTAAGGGAAGGTAAATTTCTGCATCAGCTATAACTTCTCCATCTAAAATAGCAGCTCCGATTTTTACGCTTTCTCCTTTAAAAGTATAACCACCTTTAATTGCCTGTATAAATTCATCCTTTTTTGCCATGATAATTTTTTTTACAAGATACAAATGGTGTTGGAATAGTTGACATTCTTTTTCCAATAAATATTATTAAACCGGGCACTTTTCAATATAGTAATTTACCGTTTATAAATTATTTATTCATAAGTAAATAGTACGTAAATAACTGCCTAAATTTGGCATTCAATCAAAAAAAATATGAAAAAAAGAATCTTTTACCTTTTTCTGATGGTGACTACCGTTTCAGCCAAAGCTCAAAAAGTAGCTTATACTGAATATACTTTAAAAAATGGTTTGCAGGTGATTTTACACCAGGATAAAACGGCACCCGTAGTTGCAGTATCTGTAATGTATCATGTTGGCAGTAAAGATGAACAAAGCAACAGAACAGGCTTTGCGCATTTTTTTGAACACTTGCTTTTTGAAGGAAGCGATAACATTAAGCGTGGAGAATTTATGAAAATAGTTAGTAGCAATGGAGGACAAAACAATGCCAATACCACTCAGGACCGAACTTTTTATTACGAAGTATTTCCATCAAACCAGTTAGCTACCGGCATTTGGTTAGAAAGCGAACGCATGCTGCACCCTGTAATAAACGAAGTAGGTGTAAAGACACAAAATGAAGTAGTTAAGGAAGAAAAAAGACTGCGGATAGATAACCAGCCATATGGTAATTTTTTAAGCGAAATAATGAAACGCCTGTTTACCAAACATCCATACAATTGGGTAACCATTGGAAGTATGGCAGATCTTGATGCTGCTACATTAGATGAATTTAAAGCCTTTAATAAAAAATATTACACACCCGTTAATTCAGTTTTAGTAATTGCAGGTGATATTGATATTTTAAAAACAAAGGCATTGGTAGAAAATTATTTTGCAGATATTCCATCAGGAATGCCGGTTACAAGAACAACTGCAAAAGAAGAACCTATTACCAAAGAAATGATTGATACCGCCTACGACAGCAATATCCAGATACCTGCAATTTTAGCAGCTTATAGAGTGCCAGGTGAAACAAGTAAAGAATCGAAAGCACTTGAGATGGCCTCCGCTGTATTAAGCCAGGGTAACAGCAGCCGCATGTTTAAAAAAATGGTGGACGAGAAAAAGAATTCCTTACAGGTTGGCTCATTTAATTATTCATTAGAAGATTATGGTGCTTATATAACGTATGCATTACCTAATAATGATACTCCTTTGGATACCTTATTAAAAGATATGGATGAAGAAATAGTTAAACTACAAACTACTCTGATATCTGAAGGGGAATTTACCAAATTACAAAACCAGTTTGAAAATGATTTTATTGGTAAAAACAGTAAAATGTTAGGTGTTGCGGAAAACCTTGCAAATGGCTATACCTTTTATAAAAACACCAATAACATCAATACCGAATTAGAGGAAATTAGAAAAATAACCCGTCAGGATATTCAAGATGTCGCAAAAAAATACCTTAATAAAAATCAACGGGTAGTATTATATTATCTGCCTAAAAAATAATTCAGGTTTTCTTTTTTATCATTATCTACATACTACATCGCATAAAATATATTAAATGAAAAAAGTAATTATAGTTGCATTGAGTGTTGTTTTTTTACAGCATGGGTTTGCACAAATAAAAGTTGACAGATCAAAAAAACCTTCAGCCGGAGCAGCTCCCATAATTTCAATAAAAGATCCTGTGCAATTTACCCTGCTAAATGGAATGACTATTTTAGTAGTTGAAAATCATAAACTACCTAAAATTAGCGCCTCACTAAATATTGACGCAGGCCCTATTATGGAAGGTAAAAAAGCAGGTCTTGTAGATTTAATGGGACAGATGCTTGGTGAAGGAACCACCACTTTGCCTAAAGATAAGTTTGACGAAGCCGTTGATATAATTGGCGCAGAAGTACATCTGTATTCCGGAGGAGGTGCTGCAAGTGCCCTTACAAGATACTTTGAAAAAGCATTTAATTTAATGGCAGATGGAATAAAAAATCCTGCTTTTCCTGAAGTTTCGTTTGATAAATTAAAGTCATTTACATTAACCGGTTTAAAGGCAAATGAAAAAAGTGCACCAGCAATTGCTGCAAGGGTTAACAGTGCGTTGAGCTTTGGCAAGCAAACGCCGCAGGGTGAATTTACAACTGAGGAAACTGTGAAAGCTCTTACTTTAAATGATGTTAAAAACGCTTATAAAAACTATATTACGCCATCCCGTTCTTATTTAACTTTTGTAGGTGACATTACACCAGAACTAGCGAGAACCCTTGCTACAAAGGCATTTGGCAGTTGGACAGGAAAAAAAATAACCTTACCTACTTTTCCACTTGTTGCAAATCCTGCTAAAACAGAAATTGATTTTGTAGACGTTCCAACTGCAGTACAGGGCGAATTAAACATTGGTAACCTTATAAATAATCCAATGAATAATAAAGATTATCATGCTTTATTATTAGCCAACCAAATATTAGGAGGTGGTGCCGAAAGTAAATTATTTATGAACCTTAGAGAAAAACATGGTTTTACTTATGGCAGTTATTCAAGAGTTGGTAGTGGCCGTTTTCAAAGTTTGTTCACTGCAAGTGCAGCAGTACGATCTGATAAAGTAGATAGTGCAGCTGCAGAAATATTTAGAGAAATATTAAACATGAGAGATGGAAAAATAACACAGGAAGAATTAGATATTGCCAAAGCAAAATACAATGGCTCTTTTGCATTAGGTATGGAAGACCCTGCACGTACTGCTACTTATGCATCCAATATTTTAATCAATAATTTACCAAAAGATTTTTATAGAACGTATCTGCAAAAAATAAATAGTGTAAGTTTAAATGATTTAAAAAGTGTTGCTAAAAAGTATTTTAATGAAAGTAATTCAAGGATTGTTATTGTTGGTAACGGGGCTGTTATTTTACCTAAGTTAATGAGGTTGGGTTACGCAATAAAAAAATACGATCGGTACGCTGATCCTGTTATTGAAAAAACAAACGATGTTAAAGTTGCTGAATCAGCTAAAACAACCAACAACATTTCTGTATACGAAATAGTAGAAAGCTATTTAAAAGCCATTGGCGGCAAAGAAGAAATAAAAAAGATTAATACCATTTCATCAACCATTGGTTTGGAAATGATGGGTAGAACTTTTGAGGGAGCAGACAAGCGAATGAATCCCAATAAACAGTTTACTGAATTAAAAATGGGTACGGTAACAGTTATGAAACAGGTATTTGATGGTGGTAAAGGATTTCAACAACAAGGACCTCAAAAAAAGGAAATGACTGAACAGGAAATTAAAACTGCACAGGATGATAAAGGTATAATTCCTCAATTATATTATGTTAGCAACTCCGAATTTAAAACAGATTATCTCGGTATTGGAAAAGTGAATGATGAAGAAACCTATCGCATGAAAGTGATCATGCCAAGTGGCAAATTATCTATTCAGGAATATTCAATAAAATCAGGATTGCTGCTTAAAGAAGAAAACACTTCAAAAAATGCAGATCAGGATGTAGTAGAAACAATTGAATATAAAGACTACAAAAAAGTGGGGAATATTTTACTACCTTCTGAAGTTACAAGAACTGCAGGTGGCCAGGAGTTTACTATTAAATATACGGATATTAAATTAAACGAAGGTGTAACAGATACAGACTTTAAATAAAAAATAATAAAATTTTGAGCAGCCATCTTTTAGCAAGATGGCTGTTTTTAGTTAAATGTATTCTCTAAAAAAAACAAAAAAGTACCTATATTTTTTCTGTTGTAGATTTGTAAAACAATTTTAAAAAAGACCTTTAACAAAAAAATAGGCATTAAATTAGCTACATTTAATTTGAATTAATTTTTTTTGCCACTAAACTTTAAACCATGGACGCAGCAAAACCCCAAATACTATTGTGTGAAGATGATACCAATCTTGGAATGGTATTAAAAAATTATCTTGAATTAAATGATTATGAAGTTGTGTTGGAAAGAGATGGTCGTCTTGGCCTTGCTGCTTTTCAACGTGAAAAATTTGATATTTGTCTTTTAGATGTAATGATGCCAAATATGGATGGCTTTACATTGGCAGAGGAAATACGGGATATTAATCCAGATGTTCCTTTATTCTTTTTATCGGCTAAAACAATGAAAGATGATATTATCCAAGGCTATAAACTAGGAGCGGACGATTATATCACAAAACCTTTTGACAGCGAAGTATTACTACTTAAAATTAAAGCGATTTTAAAACGTAATGAAGAAATGCATCGGGAAGAAGTGAATGCAGAATTTGATATGGGGAAATATCATTTTAACCCAAGACTTAGAGAACTTGTGTATGAAGGCAAAGTACAAACTTTATCGCCTAAAGAGAACGAGTTATTAAAAATGTTATGCGAATATAAAAATGACCTATTACAAAGAGAAATTGCTTTAAAGAAAATTTGGGGTAGTGATACTTACTTTAATGGCCGTAGCATGGATGTATACATTGCTAAATTGCGTAAATATTTAAAAGAAGACAGTACCATAGAAATTGTAAATATTCATGGAAATGGATTTAGACTTGTAGCAGCTTAAAAGCATTTTTTAAAACATCCAAAATACAATTATTAATAATTGTATTTTGGATGTTTGTTTATTTTCTCCCTCCCAAAATTGTAACCTATCTTAAAATTAAAAGAAAAATAAGCATCGTTGTTAGTTGCCTTTCCTCTAATTTGCCCACCCAAAGGGTTTATAGGATATTTAGGATCGGTTCTTCGTCTATCATTTACTGCCAATGCATCTGCTAATTTAGCCCCCGAAAAATATTTGGAAAATAATGATTGATCGATGTAACGAGTACTTAAATCATCTAAATAATCGGTTGTCAAAATTCTATATAAAAATTCTGCACGTACATTCAAATTTGGAGACAATTCATATTTGATACCAGCTCCAATTGGAAAATTTATTTGTTGTAACTTATAAGGCTTTCTATCAGGATATTCTGCAAAGCCCTGCCCTTCTGTACTTAGCGGTTGTAAATCAATCACTCTTCCATTTAAAACAGTTTGCGGGTTAAATGTATAATAACCGATGCCTCCAATCAAATAGGGAGAATAGTTGGGCGGATAATCCTCTCTACTAGCCCAGTTTACAAAAATAAATAAAGGGTAAAATTCAGCTACTGCAGAAATTTCAGCAATTTTGCTACTAAAACTAAGGTTGCGATTGTAGCGGGGTGTAGTTAACTGAACATCTTTTAAAATACTGTCATAGGCCTTAACACTTCCAAAAGTACCTTCAATCCTTATTGCAACAGCTTCTTTATAAGTAGCAGTAAAATATAAACCACCATTAATTTGATTATTGCCAATATTAAGGTCTTTTACAAATTTTTTGCCTAAACCTGCTTTACCACCAATATCGGTAAGGCAATTCATAACTCCTACCGATGCACCAATTTCAAACATCAAAGGTGTGTTGTAGGTAGCGTTATCATAAAAATAATATTGTGCTGTAATTTTTTGAATAGGAACAATAAACAATACCATAACTATCAATAAAAACTTATTTTTTTTCATCTAACTATAGTCTCCCGTGATAAGTTTTTAATTAATTAATTATTTCTAAAAAGTGGATTATACATACAAATTAAACATAATTATTTAAAACGAAAATTATTCGTTTATATTTTCTCCCTTCTTTGATTAAAATATTTGCAAATAGTTTTTAAGCCACAATCAGAACACTTTGGGCTTCTTGCTATGCAAATATATCTTCCATGAAGTATTAGCCAATGATGAGCCTTAAAAATATATTCATTTGGAAAGTATTTAATCAATTGCTTTTCCGAAGCTAAAGGATTTTTTGCATTAGTTGTTAAACCCAAACGTGCACTTACCCTAAAAACATGGGTATCAACTGCCATATTAGGCTGGCCATCGATAACTGAAGTAATCACATTTGCAGTCTTTCTACCAACACCTGGCAACAGTATTAATTCATCTACTGTCATTGGTACTTTTCCAGAAAAATTTTGTACCAGCATATTTGCCATCCCTATCAGGTGCTTCGTTTTATTATTGGGATAAGAAATACTTTTTATTAACCGAAATAAATCATCAAAGTTTGCATTTGCAAGATGTTCAGCAGCAGGATATTTATTAAATATCGAGGGCGTTGTAAGATTTACCCTTTTGTCTGTGCACTGTGCCGATAGAATTACAGCAACCAAAAGCTGGAAAGGATTATCATACAATAATTCTGTTTCTGCGTTGGGTGCATGTATAAGAAAATAATTAATTACAAATTGATATCGCTGCTGTTTAGTCATAAAAAAATCCCGCTTAATAACGGGACAAAAATAAATTAAATTAAACCAGAAAGTATTAAACCTCCGTTGTTAAATGCCTTACCGATTTTTCAGCATAGGCTAAAATATTGTCTACTGCTTTTTTACGAGGAGAGAGGTTCAATATTTCAAGACTTTGATGAGCAGACATGATTTCATCGTACTTTTCACGAATAGACCAATCTGACTCAAGTGCAGCTTTAATAGCTGCGGTTTTTTGTTGGGATGTCTCATTGTAAACATACTGTATGAGATCCTCAGTTGTAAAGCTGTGCATAGGCAAGTTAAATTGCTTGTTTAAAAAATTAAATATCCATATCCGTATTCATAAACGACGGTTAATCTTCATTATTGTACGGCATTATCGATTATTTACTACCAGTAGTAGAAGAAACAATGAATAAATCTTCATTATCTTTCTTCATAAGGTATTTTTCCCGTGCATATTTTTCTATTGTTTGGGCATTTGTCTTCAACTGATCCAATTCTTCCTTGGTTTCTTCTATTGTTTTACTAAGATGCGCTTCACTTGTTTGTAATTCCTTCAATTTTGAATTTTTATCAAAAGCTAAGCCCCAATCCTTAGGATCAAAAAAAAACATCCATACAATAAAAAAGGATCCTGCAAGCAGGTATTTATTTTTTAACCAGGAAGGAATATGTGCTAAAAAGTTCATTGCTACTTATTAAAAGCTAAAAAATAATTTGAAACAAATGCCCCAAATTATTTTTTAGCCTGAAATTCTAAAATTTATTTACCGAATTTAATCTTTCCATTTGGATAAATAGCAGTATCTGCCAACATTTCCTCAATACGAATTAATTGATTGTATTTAGCCATCCGATCTGTTCTGCTTGCAGATCCTGTTTTAATTTGACCACAGTTTAAAGCTACAGCCAAATCTGCAATAGTAGTGTCTTCTGTTTCACCACTTCTGTGACTCATGATAGTATTATAGCCAGCCTGTTGTGCCATACTAACTGCATTAATTGTTTCAGTAATAGTACCAATCTGATTTACTTTAACCAATAAAGCATTGGCAATTTTTTCATTTATGCCTCTTTCTAAACGTGTAACATTGGTTACAAAAAGGTCATCACCTACCAGTTGGCATTTATCCCCCACTGCTTCGGTAAGCATTTTCCATCCTTTCCAGTCATCTTCTGCCATACCATCTTCAATAGATAATATTGGGTATTGCTTAACCCAGCTAGCCCAATACGCAACCAATTGTTCGCTGGTCATTTTCTTGCCATCACTTTTATGAAAAATATATTTTTTTTCTTTAGCGTTCCACAATTCACTGTTAGCCGCATCCATAGCAATCATAATCTGGCTACCGGTTTTATAACCTGCAGATTGTATAGCAGTCAATACTGTTTCAATAGCTTCTTCATTGCTTTGAATGTTGGGTGCAAAACCGCCTTCATCACCTACGTTGGTGCTAAAGCCTTTTTTCTTCAACACTACTTTTAATGCATGAAAAATATCTACACCCCATTGCAAACCTTCGCTAAAAGAAGATGCTCCCACTGGCATAACCATAAATTCCTGAAAATCTATTTTATTATCCGCATGGGCACCACCGTTTAAAATGTTCATCATAGGAATAGGTAGAATCTTAGCATTGGTACCACCGATATACCTATATAATGGAAGATTAGCTTCTAAAGCCGCTGCTTTTGCAACAGCCATACTTACTGCAAGAATAGCGTTGGCGCCTAGTTTTGCTTTATTGGGCGTACCATCTAAAGCTATCAAAGCTGCATCAATACCTGTTTGGTCAGCAATATCCCAGCCTAATAAATTTTCTGCTATAGTAGTATTTACATTTTTAACCGCTTTCAATACGCCTTTACCACCAAATAGCTTTTTGTTATTATCTCTTAGTTCTACAGCTTCGTGAATACCGGTGCTAGCTCCACTTGGTACTGCAGCTCTTCCCAATTTTTCATTTTCTGTTAATATATCTACTTCAATAGTAGGATTACCGCGACTGTCTAAAATTTGACGGGCGTAAATACTTGCGATGTAACTCATGATGTTTGTTATGTTTATTAATTATGAATGATAGGGTGATGTCAAACTTCTAAATATGTCTTCTAAACTATTGCTTTCACTTTGCAAAGAAACAATGTTAAGGTTATTTTTCAAACTCATTTCCATTAACTGTTTTCTTATACTTTCAGGATTGGCAGTATGTATTTTATAATACGGTGCTTCAGTCTGTTCAATTTCTATAACTTCTTTTAGCTGTTGAAACATTTCTATGGCTACATTTTCTTTAAATTGAACCAACACAATGTGCACGCCGGTTTTTCGTTTTTGAAGATTACTTAATGTATCATCTGCAACTATATTTCCTCTATTTATAATTATTACTCTATCGCAAATAGCCTGCACTTCCTGTAAAATATGGGAAGAAAATAATACTGTTTTATTTTTTCCAAGGGTTTTAATTACGGCTCGTATTTCTACAATTTGATTGGGATCTAGCCCAGATGTTGGTTCATCCAGTATTAACACTTCCGGATCGTGTATTAATGCTGCTGCAAGCCCAACTCTTTGCTTATATCCTTTGCTAAGCTGCCCAATTTTTTTGTTGGCTTCTATTGTAAGACCAACAGTTTTAATAGTTTCCTCAATTTTATTACTGGGTTGTTGTATTTTATGAACACCGGCAATAAACTCTAAGTACTCCCTAACGTACATCTCAAAGTAGAGTGGATTTGCTTCTGGTAAATAGCCGATTTTCTTTTTAGTTGTTAAGGTATTAATATCCACTTCCTCGCCACACACTTCAACACTACCACCATCACCTGTCAAGTAACCGGTTATTATTTTCATGGTAGTACTTTTACCAGCACCGTTAGGCCCTAAAAACCCCACAATCTCACCTTTACCAATAGTGAAATTAATATTATTTACTGCTTTTTGAGCACCGTAATTTTTTGAAAGATTACTTACCTTAATAGACATGTGAAATTTATTATACAAAAATAAAAACGTCAGGTGTAAAAACCCGACGTAATAGTTTATTTATTTTTAATTATTTTCTTCTTTATTTCCTGTCGGTTTATCTGTGTTTGGCTGATTTTGATCTCTCCTATTTTGCGGAGGTCGCTGCAGCTGGTTATTACGCTGCTGCGGAGGTCGCTGATTTTCTCTATTTTGTTGCATACCTTGTCCATCTCGGTTTTGGTTTTGAGGTGGTCGCTGCTGTTGAGGCCGCTGCTGGTTCTGTCTTTGAGGGCCCTGAGCTTCATCACGGTTTTGAGGCGGACGTTGTTGCGGCCTTTGCTGATTATTGTGAGGTTGCTGTTGTGGCCTGTTTTCTTCTCTATTTTGTACTGGCCCCTGCCCTTCTCTATTCTGCGGAGTACGTTGTTGTGTCCTATTGTTATCCTGCTGTTGATTTTGATTTCCCCTGCCCTGTGGTGGTCTTTGCTGCTGTGGCCCACGCTCCTGTTCCCTTCTTTTGCGGCTGGTTTTTTCTAAGCTTTTTAAACTTATTTGCCCAACTACATCTGCATAGGTAGGTTCAATTTCTACTGGTTTCTTACTTACTACTTCTACTACTTCTAATTCTTCCGGCTTAATGCCTTGTTTATTAAGTGCCTTTATTTTTTGTACCCTTTCAATTGTTAATGGATATTGCTTATTACTGTCTGGCATTGTGTACCACATTAGGTTTCTAAAAATATCCTTCTTTACTAAAAAAGCCCTGCTTCTTGCAACTTCAATCATATCGCAATCGTCTGGAAAATTTTGTAACGCATCCAGATAAGTATCTAACTCATAATTTAAGCAACATTTTAAACGCCCACACTGGCCACTTAGCTTGGTTTGATTAATACTTAAATTTTGATAACGGGCTGCATTGGTATTTACACTTTTAAAATCAGTAAGCCAGGTGCTGCAGCATAATTCACGACCACAACTTCCTATCCCCCCCACTTTACCAGCTTCCTGCCTGGCTCCTATCTGTTTCATTTCTACCTTAACCTTAAACTCGCCGGCAAATATTTTTATCAATTCTCTAAAATCAACCCTGTCATCGGCAATATAAAAAAAAGTAGCTTTGCGTCCGTCAGCCTGAATTTCAACTTCCGCAACTTTCATTTCCAAATTTAATTGCCTTGCAATGGCCCGGCTGCGAATCATTACCTCTTTTTCTCTTGCCTTGGTTTCTTTCCATTTGTTAATATCTGTTTCATTGGCACGACGTAAAATTTTCTTTATATCCGCACTATCTTCTTTAATATTATTTTTCTTTAATTGTAACCGCACTAGTTCACCAGTAAGGTTTACACTACCAATATCAAAACCACTCACACCTTCAAGTGCAACCATATCACCTTTTTCAAAAAAATGGGTAGTAGTATTTTTAAAATAATCTTTACGGCTACCTTTATTAAAGCTAATTTCCACAATTCTACAGCCACTTTCCGGGTCACTAAAAGGAAGATTGGCTAACCAATCATGCACATTCATCCTGTTACACCCGCCACTACTACAACTGCCATGGCTTTGGCAACCTCCCGGAGCACCATCTTTACTTGTACCACAACTTCCACATCCCATATAGTAAGTAATTAAAAAAATGAATAATGTTACGTAGAGAAAATTATTTAAACAAAGCAGGAGAATAGCTATTAGACTTCATTGGCTTCGCACATTTGTACTAAAGTTATATATTGAACGGTTATTTACAGCGTGTAAAATATTACCAGCACAGTAAGCATTTTAAGGCTTTTTATAACTAAAAGTATCCCAAAACGATGGGGCATCGACATACAATGTTAACTACAGTGGAGAAAGATTTATTAATAAACAAGTTCTGACTCCAAACTCTTGACTTCGTGTCACTTTCCTCAACTAATCAAAATTAGTGAATTGTTACTAATAATATGATACAACTTAATGGAGAGTGCATGAAACAGCATTTTGCCATTTGCATTTCGTTCTACATAATAGCTAGCTTTATCCAACTCGTTGATAATTGCTTCTTGTTGCGGTATGCTGCACAATTTATTAAGCCGGAGTGCAAAATCCTGTTCATTATTGGTAGTATCCGAAGAATTTATAAGTGATGGAATACTTTTTAAACGAATTGCCTGCTCCAATAAATGAGTAAAATATTTCAGAAACTGCTTTTGTTTTTCTCTCCCTTGTTTGCTCATGTCATCAATCCATTTTACCTGTCCGGCAAGATTCCTTTTTACCAGCATGTTCAACCATTCTCTTACTGTCGCCTGCCAATCGTCTTCAAGATTTTGTAATAACTGTAATGCTTCCCGGTAATTCCCTTCGCTTAATGCGGCAATTTGTTGTGCTTTTTCAATTTTTACCCCACTTTCAATTTCCAATGTTACCTCAATTTCGGTATTGGTAAGCAGTGGAATTTTTACCAACTGAGTTCTCGATAAAATGGTTGGTAAAATAAGCCCCTCACTTTCAGCTACAAGTATAAATAAAGTATTGGGTGGAGGCTCTTCTATTAATTTTAATAATTTATTGCCATTTTTGGTTAGATACTCGGGCATCCAGATAATCAAAATTTTATACTCACTCTCAAAGCTCTTTAAACTTATTTTGCGGTTGATATCATTGCACTCTTCCGACGTTATATTACCTTGTTTATTTTCAGCTTTTATAAATTGTAACCAATCATACACATTTCCGTAGGAGTTTGATGAAAAAAAAGCTCTCCATTCTTTAACAAAATCTGTGCTAATTGGTTTCTCTCCCAACTTTTTTGTAATAACAGGATAACTGTAATGAATATCAGGATGCAGCAGTTGGCTGGCTTTAATACATGCTGAACATACACCGCAGGAATCGTTAATAAGTAATGGCACTGAACTTATTGGCAATTCTGCTTCAAACAACGAAGATTCGGTATTTGACGTTCTTTTTCCATTTACCTTTTCACAAACTATGTATTGCGCAAATGCCATAGCAAGCAACAAGGCTCCGCTTCCTTCTTTACCTAAAAAAAGCAACGCATGGCTCAACCGGTTATGTTGTACCATTTGCACCAATTGCTCTTTGGTTTGTTTTTGACCTATAATTTTTTCGAATTGCACCGTGTAAATATAGATTTTAGTAGGCTTATTATTTTTAATTCACCAAAATCAACTCAAAAAAAAAGCGGTCCAAAATTGGACCGCTTACTGTATACGTATTTTTTATAATTTACTTGTTAACTCTTCGCTCATTGGCGTAACCTTACTATCAAATTTTGTAATTAGATTTCCTTTTTCATCTAATAAAAATTTATTAAAATTCCAGCTGATAGAAGCATCTAAAACTCCGTTTTCGCTTTTATTGCAAAGCCATTTGTAAATAGCAGCTATATCATCCCCCTTAACAGAAATTTTTGCAGCCATTGGAAATGTTACTCCATAATTCTTTTTGCAAAATTCTTTTATCTCGCCATTTGACCCAGGCTCCTGACCGCCAAAATTATTTGCCGGAAAACCTACAATAACCAGTTTATCCTCATATTTTTTATACAAAGCTTCCAATCCTTCATATTGGGGAGTATAACCACAGGCTGAGGCCGTATTTACAATTAATATTTTTTTACCTTTAAACTTTGAAAAATCAATTGTACTACCATCGAGTGCCGCTACTTTAAAATCGTAAATAGATTTAGCTGTAATTGGAACATTAATAGGAATTTCTTTATTCATAATTGATGGGTTAGTACCTGTTACGCATGATAAGAAGGTAAAACTGACTGTGATTAACTTGAGCATAAAATATATTTTTTATTTTTAACGTATGAAAATGAATTTTGTTCGTTATTACTGTTTTTCATAACAACCTAAATCTGTTAATCCAACCGAACGATTATTGTCGTCAAGATCTTTCGCAAAACCAGTGCCATTAATTCCCTTGTTAATTCCTGGCGCATTGTCTGCTGTTGTATGCAAATTATATAATTGTTGGGATACATTCACACTGTCAAATTGCGGGTCCAGATTTTTAATACTTTCAGTGATGGTGCTATTTAAAGGATCGTCTTTAGCTTTATATAAACAATGATCAAAAAAAACATTAAATGTATTAGTCTCTTCTTTATTTACTTTTACTTCATTATTTACAGTTCCATTATCTCCCCAAAATATACAATTGCGAAAAGTACCGTTTAAAGTTGCTGTTAGGGTACTACCATTTAAAGTTGCAAAATTATTAACAACCAACACTGGGTTTTTATGAACAATATTGGTATTAGAATAAGACGCAACGGTACAATTGGTAAAGTTATAATTACCGCCATAAGTAAGGCTTACATTGGTTCCACAATTTGTAATTAAACTATTATCGATGTTTACATTAGTATTAACGCAGCGCAATCCAACATCATAGGCATTGTCAATTATGCATTGATGTAACGTTAGTTTTGCATTGGAATTCACAGGTGGATTTTCAACTACTACAGCTTGAAAGGCATTTTTTATAACTGCATATTTTAGTAAATTGTCTTTACTATTATTTTTAAAATATATCCCCGGCCAACTTGCAGGTAAATTCTTATAGGCTTCATCCAGCCTGTCTCCACTAAAAATAATATTTTCTTGTTTTGTTCCGTTACCAATAAGTGTTCCATCTATAATAAAGGGGGCATCGGCATGCAAGTATATTTTACAACCCGATTCTATGGTAAGTTTTGCCGATGTATCTATGCGAATACTTCCTAATATTACATAAGGTAAATTATTAGTCCAGGTTATATTGCCTTTAATAACCTGGTTGCGAAAAAAATTTGCATTTTGCCCAAATACTTCCAGTTGTACAAAGCGATTGTTGCCATTGTACATAATCATAATACTGTCTTTAACAATAAAGGGCAGATTGGCATTAGTTGAATTTATGTTTACAGTAACAAAAATATAAATGCTGTCATTAGCAGCAACTTCAATATTGCCTACCTCACTACCTGCTATTCCGTTTACATTTATTTTAAATGCCGATGTAGCACCTCCCATCAACTTAACCTTGTTTAAAAGAAGTTTTTGATTATTGAGGTTATTTATTTTAAAATACTGGGTAACAGATCCAATGCTAGTTAAAACTGTATCGTATTTCAGGCTATCTACACTGATAGAAATTTGTGCATTAGGGCTGGTAATAAATGAATCTTTTTGGCAGGCAGAAAAGTATAAACAAACCATTGTAAGCAGGATGTATTGAAAGTTGTGTAATCTAAAAAAAACAAATACATTCCGATTCATGGGATAAATTTAGTCATTTATTTTAATGTATTTTAAGTATCGGGTGCATTATTTAGATTGATGTGCAAGTGCTGCAATACTCAATTTTACTCCGTCTATTGTTGTAAGCATACTGCCACAGGCTTCCAGAGTTGCTCCGGTAGTTACCACATCATCTACCATTAATACATTTTTACCTTGTAGCTTATTCTTATCAATTACTATAAAACTTCCGGCAACATTTTCCCATCTTTCGGTACGATGCTTTTTTGTTTGAGTATCTGTATATCGTTTGCGAAGTACAATATTTTTTAAAACCGGAACATTCATAATTACCGACATTCCCTCACAAATAATTGCGGCCTGGTTGTAACCACGCTTACGTTCCTTTTCTGGATATAAAGGCAACGGAATTAAAACATCAATATTACTAAAACGGTTACTTGATAAAAGGGTTTTGCCCATTATTTCGCCCAAATAAATACCAATTTCTTTGTTGCTTTTGTATTTAAGTTGATGGATCAATTGCTGCATAATTGATTCTTTAGAAAAATAAAATTCACTGTGTGCTGCTACCAGCGGTATTCTTCCCGCAAATATTTTTTCTATTGGATTATCCCGATAGTGGGCAAAATTTGTTTGTGGTAAATTAATGAGACATTTTAAACAGAGTAAAGCGTCTTGCTGTAGTAAATCACTTCCACAGCCCGTGCATACATGGGGGTAAAAAAGATGAAGCGTGTTAGATAGTATAGTTTTTAAGCCCAACATTTAATGAATCTACTTATAATAAGTCTGTATTCAAAGTATTTACAAAATACATTTTGAAACTGTTTAAAATAAATACTGGTAAAGTTCTTCTACTTTGGCAAGGGGTACAACTTCAATACCTGCTGAACTTTTAGTTGCGCCAGATTTTATTTTTACCAATGATTTTGCATTGTATTTGCTCACAATTATTTTTTCGAACCCAAGTTTTTCTGCTTCTGCAATACGTTGCTCAATCCTGTTTACGGCTCTTATTTCTCCGCTTAAGCCAACTTCGCCGGCAAAACAATAATGCTGGTTTATGGGAATATCTTCGTAGCTGCTTAACAAAGCACAAACTATCGACAAATCAATGGAAGGATCTTCTATTTTTATTCCGCCGGCAATATTTACAAAAACGTCTTTAACCCCAAAATGAAAACCACCACGTTTTTCGAGTACTGCCAACAATAATTGTAAGCGCCGCAAATCAAAACCACTTACTGTACGTTGTGGTGTTCCATAAACGCTTTGGGTTACCAACGCCTGTCCTTCTATTAACAATGGCCGAATACCTTCAATAGTTGCAGCGATAGCAATACCACTTAATTGTTCTTCTTTTTGTGTAATTAATATTTCGGATGGATTGCTTACTGCACGCATACCTTCACCCGTCATTTCGTAAATACCCAGTTCGGAAGTTGAACCAAACCTATTTTTCAACGTACGTAAAATTCTATACGCATAATGTCTGTCACCTTCAAACTGCAACACCGTATCTACCATATGTTCTAGTATTTTAGGGCCAGCAATATTACCATCTTTAGTGATGTGGCCTATTAAAAAAACCGGTGTGTTGGTTTCTTTGGCAAAGCGCTGCAATTCAGCAGCACATTCTCTTATCTGGCTTACACTACCCGGACCGCTTTCTACAAAGGGCGATTGCAATGTTTGAATACTATCAACAATCACCAAATGCGGTTTTAACTTTTTTATTTCCTGAAAAATTGTTTGAGTATTAGTTTCAGTAAGTAAATAAAAATTATCGCTTTTTATACCTACACGATCTGCACGCATTTTTATTTGTTGTTCGCTTTCCTCCCCACTTATGTAAAGTGTAACTATTCCTTTTAATTGCAAACCAATTTGTAAAAACAAAGTTGATTTTCCTATGCCTGGTTCTCCCGCCACTAATACAATACTTCCCAAAACTATACCGCCGCCCAATACACGATTCACTTCAGCATCTGCAGTAACAATTCTTTTTTCTTCGGCACTACTTACATTGTTTATAGAAATGGTTTTCAATTTTTCTACACCATTATACTCGTTCCATTCGTTATTTTCTTTTTTATCACTACCCTTAATAATAACTTCTTCAACAAACGTATTCCAGTTATTGCACGAAGGACATTTGCCTGTCCACTTGGCACTTTCATATCCACAACTCTGGCAAAAAAATGCTGACTTTGATTTACTCATTGTGTAAATGTAAAACGTAAATTTTTAGAACAATTCTATTTTATTAACGGCGCTTGCTATCATATAAAATCATGGTCATAAAAAATTAGCAGAAATAAAATTTTTATAAAGAATGTATAGAAGTAAATAAAAAAAGAAAGGAGGATAAAAGCTTCCAGGATAAAACAGAAGTTACCTAAAAGTAAAAGGGTTAGCATTTCTGCTAACCCTTTATACTTACTAACCCATTAAATTCTATTGCTAAATTACAAATTGCGTCCACATAAAAAAATAAATCTTTTTGGATGTTAATAAGTTTTTAACCTATAAACTACAATTTTAGCTTATTTAAAAAAGTATATAAATAATTAATAATCAATATTTTAAGTACTGATTTTTATAAATTTAATACCCATTTTTACGTACAGAAAAATAAAAATAAAGCAATAAATTAATTTAATTTATAAAATAAACTACTTTACTTTCGTTATATAATTAAATTGTAATGAAATTCTTTTTATTAACCATTTTATTGTTTTTATTTCTAAATATTGATGCGCAGATCAGCATTTCAGGACATATTGTGAATAATAAGAATAAGCCGTTATATGGTGTGAGTATTGTGCTAAAAAATACTTATGATGGAGCAACTTCCGATTCATTAGGTAGCTATTTCTTTACCACAACAGAAAAAGGTGATCAGGTACTGGAAGCAACTATTAGCGGTTATAATTTAGCAATTGAAAAAATAGCAATTGATTTAGTGCCGATTATACAGGATATTACACTTAAAGAACAAATTACAGAATTAAAGGCGGTGATAATTTCGGCTGGAGCTTTTGAAGCTAGTGACAAAAATAAAGGTGCTGTTTTAAACTCGAGAGATATTGTGACAACCCCGAGTGCAAATGGCGACGTTACAAGTGCCTTTAAGTCACTACCGGGCACACAGCAGGTTGGTGAAAGTGAGGGATTATTTGTAAGAGGCGGCACAGCCGCTGAAAGTAAAATTTATATGGATGGAAATCTTGTAAACAATTTCTTTTTTAGTAGTACCCCGGGCATTGCTACAAGAGGCCGGTTTAATCCATTTCTTTTTAAAGGTACTGTTTTTAGCACCGGGGGCTATTCTGCGTTATATGGTCAGGCACTTTCTTCGGTATTAATTCTCGAAAGCACTGATTTACCCGAAAAAACTGAAGCAGACCTGAATGTTTCTGTTGTAGGCATTGGCGGAGGTATTCAACACCTGGCCAAAAATAAAAAATCTTCCTTTGGCATTTCTTATAACTATACTAATTTATGGCTGGCATTTAATGCAATAAAACAAAAGCAGGATTATTTTAGGGTGCCTTTAGCCCATCAAACGGATGCGAATTTTAGAATAAAAACAAAAAATGGTGGGTTTTTAAAGTATTATGGCTACATAAGTGGCAATAAAGTTGGCTTTAGGAGTATAGATATAGATTCTGCTACGCTAAAAAATTCCTTTGCACTGCAAAATCTGAATACCTACCAAAATATTAACTGGAAGGATCGCCTTAGAAATGGCTGGAAAATAAATACAGGCATTAGCTTTAGTACTAATAAAGATGGAATTGCCAATGAACTACAGAGTGCTGACAATGATAAAGTAAGCATCAGCAATCTCACATTTTATTCTTTCAAGAATTTCTCATTACAAAATATTGCCCGTTACGCACAGGCAAGGGTCGTGTTGGAGAAAAAAATCAAAGGTTTATCTGTTGTCCGTTTTGGAGGCGACTATTTTTATAGCAATGAAAAAACAACGTATACCTTATTTGATGGTACAAAATATATTGAAAAAGTAACCGACAATTTAGTTGCCGCATTTACAGAAACAGATATATATGTTACTAATAATTTAGCTGCAAAAATTGGTACTCGTTTAGAACATTCGGCTATCATCAATAAATGGAATATAGCACCAAGAATTTCATTGGCATATAAAATAGCTGAAAAAAGTCAGGCCTCATTTGCCTTTGGAATTTTTTATCAAAATCCGGAAAGAAAATTATTACCAGGCGTTGCTGGCATAGATTATTCCAAAGCAAATCACTATATTTTTCAATATACAATGCAAACAAAAGAGCATACTTTAAGAGTTGAATTATTTTATAAAAAGTATGCTGATCTATATAAAACAATTCCCAATTTTAACGGTAGAGAAATCGCTGCCAATAATAATGGCTATGGCTATGCAAAAGGAATTGAATTTTTTTGGAGAGATAAAAAAACTATTAAAAATGTTGATTACTGGATTTCGTATTCTTACCTCGATACAAAAAGAAATTTCCTAAATTATCCTTCCGAAATTCAACCTTCATTTACAGCCAATCATACAGCCGCTTTCGTTTTTAAAAAGTTTGTATTGCCGTGGAAAACAGGGTTTAATTTGAGTTATAATTTTGCAACAGGCAGGCCGTATTATAACATCACCTATGATAATGCACAAAATAAATACACCATTGCAGATCAAGGAGAAACAATCAATTATACTAATGTCAGTTTTAGTATCAATTATCTACCCAACCTAGGCAAAAAAAGTGCTAAAGCATTTGCTGTATGGGTTTTGGGTATCAATAATATTTTAGGCCAAAAACAGATTTACAATTATAATTACAGCAACAATGGCAGCAGAAAAGAAGCCGTAACACCACCTGCCAACAGGTTCATATTTATTGGCTGCTTCCTTAGTTTTGGTATCAACAGAACGCAGGAAGCTATTAATAATAACTTATAAAAATTCAATATAGAAAAATAATTAAAACCTCAGAGTAAAATTAAAAATTGAAAATAAACCATCGCTAAATCATCTTAAAACCAAAAAAATGAAAAAATTATTTCTTTCAACAATTGTATTGTTTGCTACAGTTGCTGTAATTGCACAAAGCGAAAAATTTACTACTGCAATAAAAAAAAATCTGGCAGCATTGGATACTAGTTTTAAAAACCCTGCAGATTTGCTATCTGTAGCAAATAATTTTGAACGTGTTGCCAACGCAGAAAAAAATCAATGGCTTCCCTATTATTATGCTGCATTGTGCCAAGTTAATTATGGATTTATGGAGCAAAATAAAGAGAAGATTGATGGGTATGCCGATAAAGCAACTTTGCTTATTGCCAAAGCAGATTCGCTATCGCCCAATAATTCAGAAATATCTTGCATTAAAAGTATGATTGCAAGTTGCCACATGATGGTTGACCCAATGCAAAGGTGGCAAGAATATGGACAGGAGAGTAATAGCAATATGGAAGCTGCAATGAAACAAGATCCAACAAACCCACGCCCTTATTTTTTAAAAGGTCAAGGATTAAAATATACACCGGAACAATTTGGTGGAGGATGCGCAACTGCTAAACCTCAGTTACAAATTGCTTTAGAAAAATTTACTACGTTTAAACCCTCTAGTGAAATAAGTCCAAATTGGGGTAAAGAACGAGTAGAAATGTTAATTGAAGAATGCAAATAGTCCAGTCTTTCAATAAACACTAGCAGTTCCACAATCTATAACTATACAATAGCAAAGTTTAGCAGTATATGTAGATGATGATGCGAAAATATTAATCACTGCAATACCAATTTCAAAAAACTATTTAATTCCCGGATATTTATTGAACAAAAAATATAAAAAAAAACACTTCATAATTTTATAGAACAAACATTTAACGAGCATGAAAGCCTTAAACTTATCAATTAAATGATAGGCAAAGTAAAGCAAGACTACATTAAAAAAGGCATCGCTTCTCCTGTTTGGGGCGTATTGGTTATTTTATGCAGCCTTGTCACCTGGGCTAGGGTTCAATATAATTTCAATAACGGTTTTGATATTTGGCTACTGATTTTTTTTGCTGTAATTCCGCAAATATATTTTTCTGTAAAAGAAAAAAATCAAAAAAAGTTTGTTGCGCATGATGATAGTACGATAACATTTGTTTGGACTGCTTTTGGGATTTGTATTTTTATTGCTACTTTTTACAATAGTAAATATGGCAATAATGTAATGTCCACAATATTTATGATGCTATATGGCATACCAACTTTTATTACCGGAGGTATTTTTAAATTTAAGCCGATGATATTTGGCGGGCTTATCTGTTGGGTATTTAGCATAATTTCTATTTATACTCCTGCCCCAATCGATATGTTATTAATGGCTTCCTGCGGACTTTTTGCGTGGCTAATACCAGGTATTATTTTATGGACCAACTACCAAAAACAAAAAAAGGCCCATGTTTAAACTGCTCGACCCTATATTACATTCGCAGTTGCGTTTAGCTGTAATAAGTTTACTAATAAGCGTAAAGGAGGCAGATTTTACTTTTTTAAAAGAAAAAACCAATGCTACAGCTGGTAATCTTAGCGTGCAGATTAACAAGTTAAAAGAAGCCGGATATGTAGAAGTTATAAAGCAATTCCGAAATAATTATCCTCAAACAATTTGTAAAATAACAAAAACTGGTGTAGATGCTTTTGAAATTTATGTGAAGGCTTTACAAACATATATGAATCCCAATAGTGCAGTATAATAAAAAAAGCCTTTCTTTTGAGGAAAAGGCATTTCTGCTTGTGCTTGGTTATCAAAAATTACTTCCAAATCAAAAATTTGGCACTATGCGTTTCATTGTTGCTTATAAGCTGTATAGTATAGTTTCCTTCATTTAAAGAATGAAAATTATCAATGTTGATATTATTTTTTCCTACGTTAATTTTTGTAGTTTGTTGCAACAATTTTTTACCATTTTCATTCAATACCAGAATTATTGCATCTCCAACTGCAGGAGCATTAAAACTAATTTTAACATCGTTGGTAGCAGCGTTAGGCAGTATGGTTAAATCATAGCTTATAGATATAAGTAAAGATACTTGTGTATCATTTACAGAATTTGCTTTTGCTGTAATTGTTATTAATACAAATGATGCGATTAAAAAACTTAAAATTGTCTTCATGTTGTGTGTATTTTGAGGTAAGTTAAAAACTAGTGAATAAATGATTCAGATAGTTAATACACAGTAAATTGGGAATTAATGTAATTCTGTAGGATTGGGGTATTGTAATACTAAATTGACAAAGAGATAAAATGTGGTTATTATGAGAGTGTATGGTAAACAACAATCTGGATCAAAAGTAATACTTTATTTTACAATTCCAAGTTTATTTTAAAAAATTAAAATCCCATTAAATGTTACCGAACAATTAATTGCGCTATCCGTTTTAACTTTACTTACAACCCAGAAATATGGCATTGATAATAAATGTAAATCATCTTTCGAAAAAATTTAATGATACATATGCTGTTAATGATCTTTCGTTTACTGTTAATGAAGGAGATATTTATGGCTTTCTTGGGCAGAATGGGGCAGGTAAATCTACTACTATCAGGATGTTGTTGACTTTGATACAACCAAGCAGTGGAATCATAGAAATGTTTGGTAAAAAGCTCTCTACCCACAGATCAGAAATTTTAAAAGAGGTTGGTGCTGTTATAGAAAAACCGGATCTGTACAAATATTTATCTGCGTACGAAAACCTTTCCATTTTTGCAAAAATGAGTGGCATAAAAGTTACCCGGCAATTGCTCATGAATCAATTGCAAATGGTTAATTTACAAGATAGGGCAAAAGATACTGTTAAAACATTTAGCCAGGGGATGAAACAGCGTTTAGGCATTGCCGTTGCACTAGTACATAATCCGGCATTAATTATTTTAGATGAACCAACCAATGGTTTAGATCCTCAGGGAATTGCTGACATCAGAAATTTGATAATAAGACTTAGCAGGGAATTGGGTAAAACAATATTGATCTCTTCTCACCTCTTAAGCGAAATCGAATTAATCGCTAACCGCATGATTATTATCCACAAAGGAAAAAAAATGGTGGAAGGAAATGTAGCAGATTTATTGGATCCTGCGCACACACTGGTAGAAATTGAAACCCTTAACAATACGGAAGCTGCAGCGCTATTACAACAATCAACATGGGCGCCCTTTTTACTACCAAAAAACCAGCTGCAATTAATGATGAATAAAACAGCAGTACCGCAATTGATAAACGACCTTGTAACTATGGGAGTTCAACTACTTTCTGTAAACTCAAGCCATTCATTGGAAAATTATTTTTTATCACTTACAACGCAATCCGGAAATGTGGAAGCTTTTACAAATTGAGCTGTTTAAAATATCTAAAAGACCAAGAACCTACATTGCATTTATAGCAGTAGCTGCCATTGTGTTTATTTTTCAGTTTGCCTTTAAGGCTGATGGGCAAAGCTATATGGACCTTATGCTGCAAAGCGTAAAAGATACTTTTTCTTTCGATAGGGTACAAGCCATTAATGGCTATTTTATGTGCTATATTATTTTAAATACTTTACTGATACAGATACCCATTTTAATAGCCTTAATTGCTGCAGATTCTATATCTGGCGAAGCAAACATGGGTACACTACGGCTATTGATATCAAAGCCAATTAGCCGTACACAAATAATACTTGTAAAATTTGCTGCGGCAACTATTTTCACTATTTTTTTATTATTGTGGATGGCGATAACAGCATTATTTTTGAGTTTATTGATATTTGGCGCAGGTGATATGCTGGTATTCAGATCAAAGGGAGATGAGTCGCAAATACTATTGATTACAAGGGATGATATTATGTGGCGTTATTATGCAGCATTTGCTTATGCTACTGTGGCACTAACGGTAATTGCAGCCTTATCTTTATTGCTTTCAATTTTTGCAGAAAATTCTATAGGCCCTATTATTGCTACAGTTTGTATCGTTATTGTATGCACAATCATTTCAAACATTAATGTACCTGTGATTGATAAAAATGTAAAGCCATTTTTATTCACATCTTACCTGGTTGGGTGGAAAGGATTTTTTTATATAGGTACCGATATTGATGGAAAAACAATTAAAGGAAGTCTTGAAAACTGGCCTGCTATCCGCAAGAGTTTATTAATATTAATTGCGCACATTTTCATATTGGTAAGCGCAGCCGTTGTTGTATTTAAAAAAAAAGATATTCTATCCTAATAATTAATAAAATGATAAGACCAATAAAAATTATACCATTATTATTTCTTTTATTGACTGCTGTAGCTGGCAAATCTCAAGATGTAAATATACTGCTTGCTAAAGTTAAATTTAATATTGATAAGGTTTATGATTATAAGGCTTCAGCCAGAATGATTACAAATGTTAGTTTTTTAAAAGTCCCGGATGCTGATGTAAAAGTATATTTTAAAAAGCCCAATAAATTAAAAATAAAAAATGAAAAAGGTATCTCATTTGTACCCAAAGGTGCTGTGAGCATTAACCTCAATAATATTTTAAGTGGAGGAAAATATACCGCTATAGATGCAGGAAAAGATAAAATAGGAAACACTATTGTACGAGTAGTTAAATTATTACCCGAAGATGACAATGCGGATGTTGTATTGTCAACAGTATATATTGATGAAGCTGCTTTGTTAATAAGAAGGGCTAAAACAACTACCAGAACCAATGGTAGCTACCAATTAGAAATGAGTTATGGCAATTATGCAAGCTATGGATTGCCTGATAAAATCATTTTTACTTTCGATACCAAGGATTACAAATTGCCAAAGGGCGTAACTTTTGATTTTGATGATGGAACTCAAAACAATAGGACTGCCGCTGATAAGGCAAAAACTAAAAATGGAAGTGCAGAAATAACTTTTCACAATTACCTGATAAATAAAGGCGTAGAAGACGCGGTTTTTAAATAGGGCAATTAAGCGACTATCCTTTATTTAATAACATCTTTATTCTTCTATAATTTTTTCGTCTCTTGCATTTGCAACGAACGCAGCACTAATTTTCTTTAACGGATTTTTTCGTTGGTCAGCATATTCCTTTCTTGCAGTAATAATATCAACACATTTAAAAACAGCTTCCCTAAAAGAGGCTTCGTCGGCCTGGTTTTTACCGGCTATGTCAAATGCTACCCCGTGATCTGGAGATGTGCGAACTCCATTTAACCCGGCTGTAAAATTAACGCCTTCACCCATCGACAACGATTTAAAAGGTATCAATCCCTGATCGTGGTACATAGCCAAAACAGCATCAAACTTTTCATATTGTCCTCTTGCAAAAAAAGCATCGGCTGAATATGGACCAAAACAAAAAATATCTTTATGCTTTGCTTCTTTAATGGCTGGTTTAATTATTTCTTCTTCTTCTTTACCAACAAGGCCTTCGTCGCCTGCATGCGGATTTAAACCTAGCACCGCAATTTTAGGCTTATCAATACCAAAATCTTTTTTTAATGAGTTGTTGATTATTTGCAATTTACTCAGGATATTTTCACGCGTAATTAACGGAGCTATATCTATAACAGCAACATGCTCAGTCAGCAATGCTATCCTCATATTGTCTGCTACCATAAACATTGCAACATCTGTTACTCCAAATAAATCTTTTAAATAGGGTGTATGTCCAGTAAAATTAAATGTATCCGAACAGGTATTTTTTTTGTGTATAGGCGCCGTTACCAGCCCATCAATAGCATTTTCTTTTAATGCCTCTGCAGCAGTAATTAAACTTATAACAGCATATTTACCCCCAATTTCATTTAGTAAACCTGGTGTTACTGCTACTTCATCTTCCCAGCAATTATACAAGTTAACCTGCTTATGATTAATTCGTGTCGCATCCTTCAAGGTAGAAAAATTAAAATTAATTTCAGGTAAACCCTTGCGATAAAAGTTAAGTACTTTATTATTGGCAAATATAACAGGTGTGCATATTTCGAGCAACCGGGCATCGCCAACAGTTTTAATAATCAGTTCTAAACCAATACCATTTATGTCACCACATGTAATACCTATTACAGGCTTATTTTCCGAAATTAAACTCATGCTTAAAAATATTAGATTGTAAAAATACAAATTCTTACTGGTAAGCTTTTATTTTAAGAAATTTTTACCCGCCTATTGTAAATGGAAACATTTTTTGAGCACATTATATACTTATTGTAGTTACTTGCTTTACATAATTATCAATTGAATGGCGAATTAATAAATCTAAAAATAATGCTGCTTACCAAAAATTAAAATAGATATTAAATTAACTAAAGGTCCGTTCACTTAAATAAAAGGCGTTTTTGTTTACTTTTGTACCAATGTTTAAAATAAAAAAATCATTAGGTCAGCATTTTTTAAAAGATGAAGTCATCATTCAAAAAATAATTGAAGCCATTAAGGAAGATCCCTTAATTAATTTGCTTGAGGTAGGCCCTGGCGGAGGCGCTTTAACAAAACACCTGATAAAGTTACCCGGCATATATTTTAAAGCGGTTGAATTAGACGATGAAAAAACGGAATACCTCAAAAAAACGTATCCAGTTTTAACCAATAATATTATTGCCGGTAGTTTTTTAGATATTGAGGAACCATTTGATACCCCTTTTACTGTTGTCGGCAATTTCCCATACAATATATCAACACAAATTTTATTTAAAGTACTGGATTGGAAAGATAAAGTACCAGTTGTAATTGGGATGTTTCAAAAAGAAGTTGCCCAGCGTGCTACTTCAAAAGAAGGCAGCAAAGTGTATGGGGTATTGAGTGTTTTAATACAGGCATTTTACGAAGTAGAATATTTATTTGATGTGAGCAACCAGAGTTTTAACCCTCCACCAAAAGTACAGAGTGGGGTAATTAGACTTAAAAGAAAAACTACTGACCTTACTGTAAAAAGTGAACGTGCATTTAAAGTGCTGGTAAAAACTGCATTTAATCAACGCCGCAAAACATTACGCAATGCTGTAAAAAGTTTATTTACTGCTGAAGTATTGAATGATGAAATTTTTAATAAACGTGCAGAAGCACTAAGCGTAGAAGATTTTGCTGCACTAACTTTCCGTATGAGTTAATAAATTCAACTATGTAATTACCGTTCTTCCATAAAGAAGTTATAGAGATTTTTTATGTTCGTATTTAACCCTATCGCACATGTTTTTATACACACTTATTAAGCAATCACAGACAACCTGTATGGTCACTTTTTATATATTATGCTATCATAATTGGTGTTTGTAATACCATCATTTATCATTTAAAGGCAAAAAATAAAGCAGCGTAATACTCCATGAAAATAAGAATTTTATGCATGCACAGTCTATTTATATGTATGTTATAATTAGTTAATTAATTTAAAAAAGATAGTACCCCATTTTGCTGATTAGGATTTTTTTAAAGCCCTTACTGAAATTTACTGGTGAAGAATCCTGTACTTTTGTTTTACTGAATCATCTTGCGGATTTGCTCTTAAAAATTAATTGCCCATGCCATTTATACAAAAAAAAAACGTTCGAATTGTAACTGCTGCTGCGCTATTTGACGGCCATGATGCTGCCATTAATATTATGCGCCGCATACTGCAAAGTAAAGGTGCAGAAATCATACACCTCGGCCACAACAGAAGTGTGCACGAAATTGTAGAATGCGCCATTGAAGAAGATGTTCAGGGCATTGCCATTACAAGTTATCAGGGAGGCCACGTTGAATTTTTTAAATACATGAAAGATTTATTGGATGAAAATGGTTGCGGTCATATAAAAATATTTGGCGGTGGTGGCGGAACTATTTTACCCGCCGAAATAAATGAACTTCATAAGTATGGTATCACCAGAATTTACAGTCCGGATGATGGAAGAACGATGGGGTTAGAAGGAATGATTCAGGATGTGATAGAAAAATGCCAACTTTCTGCATCCACTACCGCTTCTCTTAAAGAGGAAAATTTTAAGCAATCCTTTATCACTAGTCTTAATTATGAACTTGGAGCGTGGCGGCCAATAAAAAAAATTGCTCAGGCAATTACGCTGGCAGAAAATGGCAATGATTATTTAAACCTGATGACTCAGTTAAAAGAATCATCTTTTAAATTAACAGGCTCCTCGCCAGTGCTAGGTATCACAGGTACAGGCGGTGCTGGTAAATCATCCGTAACGGATGAAATTATACGCCGTTTTTTAAACGCCTATACTGATAAAACAATTGCAGTAATCTCTGTTGATCCATCTAAGAAAAAAACCGGTGGCGCATTGTTAGGCGACCGTATTCGAATGAATTCAATTTCTTCCCCAAGGGCATATATGCGTAGCCTTGCTACCAGGGAAAGTGATAAGGCCTTAAGCCAATATGTAGAAGAAGCAATCGACATTTGTAAAGCGGCACAATTTGATTTTATCATTTTAGAAAGTGCAGGTGTGGGACAAAGTGATGCATCTATTCTGGAGTATGTAGATATGAGCTTGTATGTAATGACACCAGAATATGGAGCCCCATCGCAACTGGAAAAAATAAATATGCTGGATTATGCAGATGTAGTTTGCATCAATAAATTTGATAAAGCTGGTGCATTGGATGCATTGCATGACGTACGTAAACAATATAAACGTAACCATGGATTGTGGGATGCCAAGGACGAAACATTACCAATCGTAGGCACCATTGCCGCACAATTTAATGATGCCGGCATCAATGAATTATTTGAAAGGCTGATGAAAAAAATTTCTGAAAAAATGGGTATACAGTTTAATGGTGAAATTGAACACCATGTACACATAAAAAATACCGCTAGCCAGTCTACCATTATTCCGCCAAAAAGAGTACGCTACTTATCCGAGATAGTAGAAACCATTGAAGAATACGATGCATGGGTTATCGTTCAGGCAAATTTAGCAAGGCAATTATATCAAATTGAAGGAACACTAAAATTGTTACCTATAACACCTAGCTCTTTAAGTAGCGAACAAGAATTGCAAAAAATAAAAAATAGCCTGCAAGAAAAACTTCAGCCTGAAGCAAGAAAATTAATTGATAACTGGACTTCTACAAAAGAGCGGTACAGCAAAGCATTTTATGAATTTAAAGTACGGGATAAAGTAATTAAACAACCACTCACTTTTAAAAGTTTATCAGGGACCATAATACCAAAAGTACTATTACCAAAATATAGCGATTGGGGCGACATACTTACCTGGCAGCTACAGGAAAACGTTCCAGGAGAATTTCCATTTACTGCAGGTGTATTTCCATTAAAAAGAGAAGGCGAAGATCCAACTAGAATGTTTGCGGGCGAAGGAGGCCCGGAAAGAACCAACAGGCGTTTTCATTATGTAAGTATTGGCCAGCCTGCAAAGCGCCTCAGTACTGCTTTTGATAGTGTAACCTTGTATGGTGAAGACCCTGCTCCAAGACCAGATATCTATGGCAAAGTTGGCAATAGTGGCGTAAGTGTTGCAACTGTTGATGATGCAAAAAAACTATATAGTGGCTTTGATTTATGTGATGCCAAGACTTCCGTAAGCATGACGATCAATGGGCCTGCACCAATGCTACTAGCATTTTTTATGAATGCTGCCATCGATCAGCAATGTGAAAAATACATCATTGAAAATAATTTGCAGGAAGAAGTAAATAAAATAATTGAAACAAAATACCATATCGAAAACCTTCCAAAATATATTGGTGAAGATGGCAATCCAATACATCATACAATATTGCAACAACTTGCAAGCGCTTCTAAAAATAAGCTATTAAATGTAGCTGCGCCTGAAGCAACCCTAGTGGGAAACCATGGAGCATTGCCACTTGGCAACAATGGCTTAGGTCTGCGTTTACTGGGTTTAAGTGGCGAAGATGTATTACCAAAAGAAGTATACCAAATAATAAAAGCCAATGCGTTGGCAACAGTTAGAGGCACAGTACAAGCAGATATTTTAAAAGAAGACCAGGCACAAAATACCTGCATTTTTTCAACCGAGTTTGCTTTAAAACTAATGGGCGATGTGCAGGAATATTTTATCGAAAACAACGTACAGAATTTTTACAGTGTTAGCATCAGTGGTTATCATATTGCAGAAGCCGGAGCCAATCCCATTACACAATTGGCATTTACTTTGGCCAACGGTTTTACCTATATAGAGTACTATTTAAGCAGGGGAATGAACATTGATGATTTTGCACCCAACCTGTCTTTCTTTTTTAGCAACGGCATGGATCCTGAATACAGTGTAATTGGTAGGGTTGCAAGAAAAATATGGGCCAAGGCTATGAAGTTTAAATACAAAGCTAACAGCCGGTCGCAAAAATTAAAATACCATATTCAAACAAGTGGCCGGTCGCTGCATGCGCAGGAAATTGATTTTAATGATATTCGTACAACACTTCAGGCACTCTATGCTATTTATGATAATTGTAGCTCGTTACATACAAATGCATATGACGAAGCTATCACAACACCTACAGAAGAAAGTGTTCGCAGGGCAATGGCCATTCAATTAATTATAAACAGGGAACTAGGTACTGCAAAAAATGAAAATCCTAACCAGGGTTCATTTTTAATTGAAGAATTAACCGACCTGGTAGAAGCTTCGGTACTGGCAGAGTTTGAACGTTTAACCGAAAGAGGTGGTGTACTTGGCGCAATGGAACGTATGTACCAACGCAATAAAATTCAGGAAGAAAGTTTATACTACGAAACTTTAAAACATACAGGTGAATATCCAATTGTAGGTGTAAATACTTTTTTAAATAAAAATGGAAGTCCAACAATTTTACCTACCGAAGTGGTACGCAGTACAACAAAAGAAAAAGATTTTCAAATAGAATCTGTTACCCAATTTCAGGAAAGACATAAAGAACAAGCTGCACACATGCTAAAGCGCCTGCAGGAAGTAGCGGTAGCAAACGGTAATTTATTTACAGAATTAATGGAGACGGTAAAGTATTGTTCTCTTGGTCAAATTACAAATGCCTTATATGCAGTTGGTGGTCAGTACAGAAGAAATATGTAACGGACTTTCCATTCTTTCATTACCAAAACAGGAGTAATTATCCCTTTTTATTTTGATAACAAGTGGCACATTTTCCAATACAGTTGAATAAAAAATAATTCCTAATTTAGCATATGATCATCTTAGAAAACGAAAAATTACGGGCAGTTATTTCTCCAAAAGGTGCTGAGTTACAAAGCCTATTTAATAAAGAAACAGGCCTTGAATATATGTGGAGCGGTGATGCTTCTTTTTGGAGCAAACATAGTCCTGTATTGTTTCCTATTGTAGGTGCTTTAAAAGATGATACATATTTGTACAAAGATATTACCTACCACCTGCCGAGGCACGGATTTGCAAGAGAAAGAATTTTTTTAAAAGACCAACTGAGTTTGGAAGAAGTAATTTTTACCCTTACGCATGATGCCAGTACATTGGCTGTTTACCCATTTGCATTTTTGTTAAAGTTGCGTTATAGATTACAGAATAATTCACTTACCTGTACCTACGAAATTAGTAATCCTGGGTACGATGAGTTGCTTTTTTCTGTAGGTGCACATCCTGCATTTGCAGTACCTATGGTAAAAGATACTGCGTATGCTGATTATTATTTACAGTTTAATATACCCGAACAATTACAACGCTGGAAATTAGAAAGTGGATTAATTGCTGATTATGGAGAACCAGTACCGACACAAAATAACCGGCTTTCTTTATCGCACGAATTATTTTATCAAGATGCGATCGTTTTTAAAAATATGCAAACCGATTGTATTACTTTGGGTTGTACGAAGCATGATCATGGCATTCATTTTAATTTTAAAAACTTTCCTTTCTTTGGAATTTGGGCATCAAAGGATGCAAATTTTGTTTGTCTGGAGCCCTGGTGTGGTATTGCTGATAGCGTGCAACACAAACGGCAGCTAATCAATAAAGAAGGAATAATTATTTTAGCCCCAAACACTAACTGGCAACACAATTGGAATGTTGAATGTTTTTAAAATTCGGCTTTTAAATTCAAGAGTCATTACTTTTCCTCATTCCAGTTCTTCACAAAAATAACCTGCATTTCCTAATAATATTTCTACTTCTTTACCAGGTATATTATTGGCTATCACCCTTAAAATATTATCACAATCCTGTAGGTCAACATTCCACTTAAAAATAGCTGGATTACTATTCAAACTATTTCCTACAAAATCAATTTCGTTTATATTTTTGATGTTGGTTTTAAAAACAAGTATCTGCATAAAAAGATTTTTAGTAAAATAATAGCCTTAATTATTTGCTAAAATAAATATAATAGCAAGCATTAAAGTAATATAAAAATCATACCATACGCCAAGAGTTTACTCAGTTATGTCGGATGTTTTCTTCCTATTCATTCCAAACCCGCTTGCGCAATGGCTCTTCCATTCAGCTTTAAATTTTTCCTTTTCTTCAGCTGTCATCTGTCCCATTTTTTCCTGAATTTTCATTTTCCATTGTTGTCTTCCATTTCCATAGCAGCCTCCTCTAAATCCACCAAATAAAATTTTACTCAATAGTAAAATACCCAATGCCTGTGCAAACGTAATTACCTTAACACCAAGTACAGCTGGCAATATGGTATTCCATAAACCCATTACTATAAAACTAACCAGCACTGTTGCTGCAATAAAGAAGGTTACAAATATCAATCTCTTTTTAATCCAAACTTTTTTCATTGTATAATTTTTTTACTCCCCTGTTACTACAAACAAAATAAAAAAATTTACTTTTATTTGTAATAGAGGTAATGATTTAATAATTTAATAGTTCCTCTTTTAACACACGTAACCGATCTCTTAAATGTAGTACAGCATACCGTTTTCGGCTAATAAGTGTGGCCACACTTACACCTGTTACTGCTTCTATATCTTTAAAGGCGGTGTCATTTAATTCATGCTCAATAAATACTTCCCTTTGCTCTGCTGGTAATTCATCTAAGGCAAGTTGCAGTTCTTCCCAAAAAATATTTCGTAAGTATTCTGTTTCAGGATTGGTATCAGCCGGTAATAAAATTTCTTTCCAGTCAAAACTATCATCAGCATCAGTTGAAGAAGAAAAAATATCATCTGCCAACGGCAGCTTTTTTTTGCGGTAGCTATCCGTTATTTTATTATTAGCTACAATATATAGCCAACTGGTAGCCTGCCTAATAGGCTCCGTATTACCAGCAAACTGATAAAAAACTTCCTGCAGAATATCTTCAGCATCTTCTGTACTGGCTACTCTCTTTTTAATAAAACCGAGCAGTCTACTGCTCATAGCTTTAATAATGTCAGTAATATTTTTATTACGCTCAGCACGCATATCAGTATTTGGTATAGTCAGCGTATCTTCCATGTATAAAGTGAAAGACGAACGACGAAGGTGAATATTTTTCAAATGAAAAAATATTTTATGCAAGATTACTACTAAATCTTGCTACGGATACTTAGTTTATCAATATTAAAAGAAAACGGCAATTAAATAAATTGATATAATAATGGTGCATAATAAGGAATAGAAATAATGTGGATAAGAATGGAAAGGTGTATTTTATCCGGATAAAATGGCTGAAAATAAATGGTTTAATTTCTACGTAAGTCAATTTAATACAGTTGAAATTAATGAAACTTTTCACTGGTTAGCAACGGAGGCGAAATTATTAGATTGGTATATAAAAACGACTAAAACTTCTTGTTTGCCAGTAAAGTTCCTAAGTTTATCACTCATTTTAAGTAATTAGTTGATGTAAAAATTTTGTTAGCCAATTTTTACGTTAAATGTAAAAACGGATCAAAAAAAAATTGGGGGTCTTTCCATTTTTATTTCGTTCTAAATTTGATTTTACTATTGAGGGTCTTGAAAAGATAATAAAGATGCTGGATACCAGCTATACAAATGTGGTAAAATTTCGCCACAGCAGTTGGTGGAATGAGGAAGTTTATACACAGCTTGCCAGGAACAAAATTATATTTTGTGGTATTAGTCTTCCATCGCAGCCCGATAATATTATTGTTGACGGATCTTTAATTTATTATTGTTTTCTTGATGTACAATCTTTATATCATTCCAGTTATAAACAAGATCCATTAAAACATTTTGTTGATGATATTTTTGAAGTGCCGCAGCTAAAAGAAGTAAACTGCTTTTTTAATAATAATGCTTCCAATGCAGCAATTGAAAATGTGGTGTTGCTGCAAAATTATTGTACTCAAGTAAATCATAGCACTACAATATTACTCTAAAAAAAGCTGATAATTAGTTGATTTTAAACAAATTCAATTTATTGGATTATAATAAAGCAATAAAATTATAATGACTGCTGATTTTTTTTTGCAGTTGCTACCGAACAGTAGGTTCCTACATTTTTAAGTACAATATTGTTTCCAATTTTTGTTTTTGAGTACAAGCGATACTCACCCGTAGTCAATTTTCTTATCAGCCCGCTACATGCAGGAATCCTAAATAAATTTATTTTTTTTCTCTTAATTCCAGCTATCATATTTAACCATATTAATTACAAACTAATAAAATGAGATATTTTTTCTTTTTAAAGCACACTTATATATCTGCGAAAATGATGCCTCTATTGGATTGGTAGTAAGAAGAATTATTACAAAATATTGATAAGAAAGAGATTGTGCATAAATGAACACAATAAAAATGAACTTGCTAAATAAAAGAATAAGATGGTACAAAATTTGGTAATATTATTTCAGTATAGTTACTTATATAAAAAGTATTTTTATGGTAATAAGTATTTAAAATTCAATAAAAAAACAATTGGGTTATGTTGAATTTACCCATTAAAAATCCTGATAAAAAAAGGCAGGATAATAAAAATTACGATTAAGATTCCCGTTAAAACTTTTCTGAAAAAAAGCACTCAACAACTCCATATATATCAAAAGCCGACCTATAATATAGATCGGTTTTTACTTTTATGGTAGCGAAAAAATGAGGAGCGACAATTGTTCAAAAAATTTAAGCTTATTCTGCAAAAGTTTTAAATGATTGATTAAATAAAAGTTTAGGTTTCTATAATCGCTAGTCGTTTCATTAATATTGCTTTGTTTCAAGCTCATCAATATCATCCGGTAATGTTAAAAAATTATCTTCGTCAATCAAGCTATCTGCAGCTGCTGAATTTAATGCGTTTGCTTCCGTACCAGGCTTATCCGACTCTAATGCAACCAACTCTTTAGCAGTTATTTCATTCTCCTCGTCATCTATATCTATAATGTCATCTCCGTCTGCAGAAGCCGCAAATTCCATTGTGTCATGCTTCAAATCCGGGTGTATTGGTTCGGGATAATTTAACTTATTTTTTTTCATAAAATGTAGGTAAATTTTATTAAAAAATCTGATCAAAAAAATAATTTTTTAACCGCTAATAAAGTTACAGTAATATTACAGCTAACAGTAAAAATTTATTACCTTCTTTCAAAAAAAGAATTCAATTTTATAAATCATTTAATTTTTATCTTTCTTGCCGAGTAAGCTACCGTGTTTAAATTGTCCCTGCATATATTAGGTTATTAAATTATTTAGAAATAATATTCATTGCAAATGGCGTAATATAAAATGTACTAAATACAAAAGTGTACCATTGGTGGCTAGTATCATATTTATTTTACTTAAAATTAGTTTATGAGCAAAGCAGATTATACAGCAAAAAAAATAATCGACTCCATCACAATTGATGGCAACATACACAAAGAATTTGGCAAACTAGTAACTGGAGTAAACGCTTTGTGGATATGGTTACCGGTGATGCAGGAATGTACAATACGCAGACTTCACTGCTATGGAATGATAAACATTTATACATTGCCTTTACAGTAGAAGAGCCTTTTGTAGAAGCCAAGCTTACTGAAAGAGATAGCATCATTTTTTTAGAAAATGATTTGGAGGTATTTATTGATGGTAAAGATTGTTATTATGAGCTGGAAGTAAATGCAGTAAATACCTTGTACGAAGTATTATTTATCTGGAAAGATGCGTATAAAAAAAACGGCAAATTCGACATCCCACAGTTTGATGTACACCAGCCGCATGCCTATACTTTTGGCGGCGATTACGATCGCATTGGTGCCAGTTTTTGGAAGGGTACACATCCCAGAGGAATACGCTGGGCCTTTACCAATTTTGACATGCCGGGTTTACAAACTGCGGTTAAGATATATGGCACTTTGAATGATAATAGCGACATTGATAAAGGTTGGAGTGTAGAAATTGCGATACCTTGGAACAGCCTGCATTTGCTTTCCGGTGGCAGATCTATCCCTCCAAAAAATGGTGATATATGGAATATGTTTTTAGGTAGGTTTCAAAAACTAATGGTGAATGGAAAAGAGGTAACACCGCACCCTGCTATGGCTTTAAACAAACATGGTATTTATGATACCCACTTAACAGAAAAATGGAGTAGGATTCAATTTTTTTTGTAAAAAAAAATAACATTACAAATCTGGTTTGGTGCTAAAAAATGTTTTTGAGGAAGAAATTATTTTACGAAACAAACAGCTTTTATTTACGATAATATACATATCTGTAATGTTCGGCCACATTTATATTTTTCTAATTATCTGGTCTATCACGCTAAATGTTGATAGCATCAGTAACGAAAATGATTATTTGAAACTTGTGTGCTTTTAGCGGTTTTACCAGGTGCGATAAAACCTTCGTCCAATTTGCCTTCACCCAAATCTGCTTCAGTATAAATATACTTGGCTCGTTTGCTGACAAAAACTGTAACCATTTTCTTATTTACTTTTAAAATAGCAAGATTGGGGTTCTTTTTCAAAATAGTGATTTTAATAAAATATATTAAAATCATGCCAGCCGTGTTCAATATTATTTTATACGAAACAACTTTCATTATGGGAAATTACGAAAGGAGATAGTGAAATTTTTTCTACAATAACGGCATAATTAAAAGTTTGTATGAGCCCCAATTAGCTGTATTTAAAACAATTTATTTAATAAGCTAAAATAGATGAGGCTAATAAATTTACACTTCAAGTGCTTGTGTAAGATCCGTTAATATGTCTGCTATATTTTCTATCCCAACACTCATTCTTATCAATCCGTCTGTTATGCCAAACTTATGCCTGTCTTCAATACTTACACCTTTGTGGCTCATGCTTGCCGGATGGGATATCAATGTATCTACAGTGCCAAGCGAAATAGCTCTTACGCAGAGTTGTAATTTATCAATAAATTTTTTACCTGCTTCCAGTCCCCCCTTTACTTCAAAGCTCAATAAGGGGCCAGGATGTTTCATTTGTTTTAAACTAATTGCATAATCAGGATGCGATGGCAAGCCAACATAATTAACCTGCGCAATTGCAGGATGCTTATTTAAATAAGCTGCTACTAAAAAGGCATTGCTGCAATGGCGTTCCATTCGTAATTCCAGCGTTTTCATTCCATTAATTAGTAAAAATGCATCAAAGGCATTGCTGTTACCGCCAAGTAAAACCTGCCATTTCCAAACTTTTGTTTTCATCAATTGAATATCTTTACCCACCAACACTCCACCAATAGAAGTGCCATGGCCATTTAGAAATTTAGTAGTGCTATGTACAACAAAATCAACTGCATATTTAAACGGTTGTTGCAGGTAAGGCGTTGCAAAAGTATTGTCTACTGAAACAATCAACCCATATGCTTTGGCGATAGCTGCTACTGCTGCAATATCCACACATTGAATAGTGGGGTTAGCAGGCGTTTCGATATGTACCAATTTAATAGCAGGATTATTTTTAATTGCGCTTGCTGTTTCTTCCAGGTTTCTTAAATCAGCAATGATGGTATGAATGCCTGCTTCTGCCAGTACTTTTAAAAACAATTCGTATGTGCCTCCATACAATGAATAATGTGATAATACTGCATCACCAGCTTTAAGATTACTCATAAAAAGTGTTGTTAAAGCTGCTTGTCCACTGGAATGCAGAAAGGCTTTTAACTGAAGTGGTTCGCCGTTATCATCGGTAATACCAAAAGCCTCCAACGCTTCGATGGTTTTTTCTGCTGCAGTAAAAGTTGGATTTCCCCAACGGCTATAAATTCTACTTTTATCTTCTCCCGCAAAACGTTCCATTCCTTGTTGCGCAGTATCAAAAGTAAAAGTAGAGGTAGCGTAAATAGGTGTCAGATGAGCATACTCCGCATTGTCATGGCCAGCACTATGCAATACCACCGAACCAATACCGGTGAACGGAAATTTTTTATCAGGCATAAAATTTATTTATCGTAAAAGTATTTTGTAAAATTATCAAATCCGTTTAAAGGAATCAAATTTAATCGTGTAAAGGCAAATATCTTGCACATTTTTTTACGCGTATTTTTAACAGTTAAATTACCTTATTTAAATTTAAAACCCTGTTTTTTATAACCCATTAAAGCCCTTCTTTGCTAATTTGCATTTTCATCGTTGGCTATCTATTAAAAAGGGTTAGATTAGTCGCACAAAATTCGATATATAGTAAAAAATATTTTATCCATGATGGCCAGCAGCAGATTGGCCCTTTTTCGGCGGCAGAATTAATAGAAAGAGGAATCGCAAGCTGTACACCGGTTTTTACTGCTGGCTTAGGTCGTTATGTAATCGCTTCTGAAATCCCTATGTTGATTGAGGCTTTCACCAATAAATTAGATGGATTTAAAAAAGCAACTGCTGTAGTTTCTATTAAGGAAATAAAAAGAGACAATAAGCCATTTTCAAAAAAATGGGATGAGTAGTACTCTTATTGGAAGTAATTATTCTTCTTTTTGGATTCTATAAAATGCACGTAGTTATAACAGATGTACCACTAGCTAAACCTGTAATGAAAGTTCAGGTTAAACAGGGTGTTGCACTTTTAAAAATAGCGCTCGCAGAAAAAGAATCTGCCTATCCATTGCAATACCTTGCGGGACATGGCAAGATGTATAAAAATCTTTAAGGTAAAAAAATTATTCGAGGCATTATTAATAACATGCCGGCAATTGCCAGTTTTAAAATATATAAAGGGCAGTAATTTTTTTATCTGCAAATGAAACTGAATTACAAACCCAGCAATTTATTTTAAACGATTTTGTAACTCCCAATAATAAAATTTCTTTTAGAAATGTATTTATTGCCCCAGCTGAAACAGCGAGGTTCAAGTTAAAGATACTATCGGCTAGTGCTATACCTTAAAACTATTCAAATAAATTTTTTATAAAAATTATTTACTGGCAGTTTTATAAATAATGCCATCTTTCATTACCCATTTAACATCGCTTAGTATTTGTATATTTTTTAAAGGATCACTTTTAACAGCAATTATATCTGCCAGGTTTCCTGCTTTCAACTCTCCCAACAATGGCTGGACTAACAGATCAGCTGCATTAATGGTGGCAGTTTGTACTGCTTGTAAAGGAGTGTAACCATATTGTACCATAAACTCAAAATCTTTAGCCTCGGGTAGGTTCCAGTCGTAACCGCCAATATCTGTTCCATAGGCAATTTTTACGCCTGCGTTCATCGCTTTTTTAAACAGGGCAGGTTCTGATTCTGCAAAAAATTTATTAATCGAACTACCTGCTTTTGCACGGCCATCAGCTACATAATCGTTTACATAAATAGTTGGGCACCAGTACACTTTCTTTTGAACCATCAGGGCCATACATTCTTCATCCATACCAAAGCCATGCTCAATTGAGGAAGCGCCTGCATTGATTGCCGCAATAATACCGTCTCTTGTAACGGCATGGGCAGCTAACTTTCTATGGCTGCGAATTACTTCATCGCCAATGGCTGTAATTTCTTCTGTAGTAAAATTAGGACTGCTTCTGTAACTGCCATCCGCAAGTTTATAATATCCCCTATCTGCATAAATTTTTATCCAGTCTGCGCCATGCGCTATTTGTTCTCTCACGGCTCTGCGGCCTTCATCTGCACCAGTTATTTCCTGTAGCCCTTTGGGCAAAGTTAGTTCCCATGCGTACTCTTTTTCACTGATAGGATAATGACCTGTTGTATTTATAGCAAGTGTTGCTACAAACATTCTAGGGCCAGGTACTACTTTATTATTGATGGCCTTTTTCAGATCAACATCTGCAAAGCCAGCACCTTCTGTACCTAAGTCACGGATGGTGGTAAATCCATTTTGTAAAGCGATAGCACTACTGCGTACTGCCCTGATAGCACGATAGGGTATGGATTCTTTCAGCAGTTGAACATCATAATCTTCAGAAGTAATATCACCCTGTAATAACACATGCGTATGGCAGTCAATAAGCCCGGGCAATATGGTATAGGCAGAAAGATCAATTACGGTATCTGCCTTTATTTTTGCAATAGCGCCAGCAGGTAAAATAGTTTCAATCGCATTGCCTTTAATAATAATTTCAACATGCTGCGCCAATTGTCCTGTACGTACATCCAATACCTGCCCACATTTTAGTAGAGTTATTTTTTGAGCACACACAGTTCCCATAAAAAAAATAGCCAATAAACAAAGTACCAATCTCATAGTTGTAGTTTTAGAATCTTAAAATACAACTTTACTACGAGCTGCAAACAATTACAACTAGTAAAATAATATAATTTATTAGTTTTTTTCCACAAAACACTTGCGAGCAACAATAAAAAGTAATTAGCCTTATTAAGATAATACCCTCTCTAAAATAATAAGTTCCTCACTTGCTAAGCGTCTTGTTCATAAAAGGAAAAACAAAAACTGGGAGATATAAATTTTATTAAAAAAGATGGTAATAAGTCAGCCGAAAGCATTTCTTCTTTATAACTTAATATATCTATCAGTTATAGCCCAAGGGTATTTTGTACCTTTATTGCTCATCAATTTGATATTATGAAAAAACTTTCCATCTGTTTTGTTACCCTCTTTTTATTTACTATTAGCCATGCACAACAAACAGTTACCCTGCCCAATGGCTGGCAACTATCTCCTGCCGGTAAAAGTTTACGTTTGGGCGATCTGCCCCTTAACATAGCCGTTAGTAAAAGCAAAAAGTTAATGGCCGTTACTAACAACGGGCAAAGCACACAAAGTCTTCAGTTAATTGATGTGCAAAAAGAAAAAATTTTAGATGACATTGTAATTGCTAAAAGCTGGCTAGGACTGCAATTCAGCAGCGATGAAAAATATTTGTATGCCAGCGGTGGCAACGATAACTGGATTCTTCAATATACCATTGTAAAAAATAAACTGCTTTTAACAGATAGTATTTCGTTGGGTGCAAAATGGCCTAATAAAATTTCTCCGGCCGGGATTGCCATAGATGATGCAAAACATTTATTGTATGTGGTTACAAAAGATAACAATTCATTATACGTCATCAATCTTACTACCAAAAAAATAGTACAGCAAATAAAACTTCCTGCAGAAGCTTATACCTGCTTACTATCGCCCAACAAAAAAGAACTTTATATTAGTTGCTGGGGATGCGATAAAGTATTAGTTTTTGATATACAAAAAAAGGTTATTCGTACAGAGATTACTGTTGGCGATAACCCAAATGATATTTGCAGTACCAATGATGGAAAATATTTATTTGTAGCCAATGCCAACGATAACTCTGTAAGTGTAATTGATGTAAAAAATACCAAAGTTATAGAAACACTTTCTTCTTCTTTGTTTGCCGATGCACCGCCCGGAAGTACTACCAATGCAGTAGCATTAAGTACAGATGAAAAAACGCTTTACATTGCCAATGCAGATAATAATTGCTTAGCCGTTTTTGATGTTAGCAAACCTGGGTTTAGCCACTCGAAAGGTTTTATACCTGTTGGCTGGTACCCAACTTGTATAAAAGTAACAGGCAAAAAAATATGGGTAACCAATGGCAAAGGCTTTTCTTCTATGGCAAATCCTGGTGGGCCAAATCCTTCAAAGAAAAAGCGGGCAGTAGTTTTTCAGGGCAGTGATAAAACCACTAAAGTAAAAGAGCAATATATTGGCGGACTGTTTATCGGCACTATGAGCATTATTGACGAACCAACAGAAGAGCAACTTAGTACATATGCACAACAGGTTTATCACAATACACCCTATACTAAAGACAAAGAATTGATAAGCAAGGGTGAAGCTGGCAATCCCATTCCACAAAAAATTGGTGACCCATCTCCCATTAAACATGTGTTTTATATAGTAAAAGAAAACCGCACTTACGACCAGGTATTGGGTGATGTAAAGGAAGGTAATGGCGATACCAGCCTTGTTTTATTTGGCGAAAAAGTTACACCCAATCAACACAAACTTGTAAAGAATTTTGTGCTGATGGATAATTTTTATGTAGATGGTGAAGTTAGTGCCGATGGCCACAACTGGAGCCTGGGTGCCTATGCCACAGATTATCTTGAAAAAAACTGGGTAACTAGTTACGGCGGTCGTGGTGGCAGTTATGATGCAGAAGGCAATAGGAAAGTTGCCAACAACAAAGGCGATTTTATCTGGGGTGCCTGCAAAAAAGCTGGTGTTAGTTACCGTACCTACGGAGAGTTTGCAGATGATTACAAGGCCAATATTCCCGTACTTGAAAATCATTTTTGCACTTACTATACCAGTTGGGATCAGCATGTAAGAGATACTACAAGAGTTGGTCAATGGAAAAGGGATTTCGACTCACTGATTGCCATCAATGCATTGCCACAATTAAATACTTTTCGCTTAATAAACGACCACACTGAAGGTATGAGCAATGGCCGGCCAACCCCATTTGCGCATGTGGCCGATAACGATCTTGCCGTGGGTATGTTTATCGACTACCTAAGTAAAAGTCCGGTTTGGAAAGAGAGTGTTGTTTTTGTGTTGGAAGACGATGCACAAAACGGACCCGATCATGTGGATGCACACAGAAGTCCCGTATACGTTGCAGGACCTTATGTAAAAAGAAATTTTGTAGACCATACCTCTTACACCACTAGTGGCGTATTGCGCACAATAGAATTAATTTTAAGCATTGCCCCAATGAGCCAGTATGATGCAGCCGCAACACCACTGTGGCGTTGCTTTACCGCCACACCCGATTTAACACCTTACACAGTATTACCTTCACAAATAGACCTAACAGAAAAAAACGTTGTGTGGAATGAACTCTCCGATAGATCTGCCGGCTTTGATTTAAGCAAAGAAGATCGTGTGCCGGATATGGAATTTAGTGAAGTAATTTGGAAAGGTGTAAAAGGTCTGCTATCAACTATGCCTGCACCAAAACGTGCTGCCTTTATAAAAATACCAACAAAAGAAGATGATTAAATAACAACGTAAAAAAGCTTTGAATTTCGTTTGCTAGTTTTTATTATTTAAAAGAGTCTATTAAACTGCTATCGGTTAGATAGGCTCTTTTATTATCAGCCTTTCTAAAAAACAGGCTTTACAAGCATCATAAAGAAAATTGAATACATAAAGATTTACTAACTAAATAACAATTAAAAATTTGAGAGTATCCCTAGTAATTAAAGAAACAAAATAACCTTACTTACCAGAAGAAATTAAGGCCTTTCTCAACATTCAAAAGACTCCACTGTTACCTTCTTTTATAATCACAGCAACCGCTTGCAATCAAAATTATCTTAACCTATCCACCTGCTTTGTTAAAAGGCTTAATTTTACCAATGTGGATACAGTATTGTTATTGTTGGTTCAGTAACCAACAACGCAGGCTGCTAAAATTTTAAACATGTCAGCAGAACACCAGCGGTTAGCCGTAAATTATAAAAAATCTATTCCGCTCGAACAATGGGGACCTTATTTAAGTGAAAGGCAATGGGGTACCGTTAGAGAAGATTATGGTTACTATGGCGATGCCTGGGGCTACTTACCCTTCGATCAATCTCACTTCAGAGCCTATCGTTGGGGTGAAGATGGCATTGCCGGTATCTCCGATTATTTTCAAAACCTCTGCTTTGCTGTAGCGTTTTGGAATGGCAAAGACAAAATTTTGAAAGAGCGTCTTTTTGGGTTGGGAAATTATGAAGGTAACCATGGCGAAGATGTCAAGGAATTGTATTATTATCAGGATAATATTCCTACGCATTATTATATGGAATATTTATACAAATATCCACAGAATGAATTTCCTTACGAAGACCTGAAAGCCACTAACCGTGGGCGCACAATGATTGACCCTGAATACGAAATATTGGATACCGGCGTATTTGATAAGGAGGAGTATTTTAATATAAATATTACTTACGCCAAACAAAATCCGCAGGATATTTTTATAAAGATTGACATTACCAACCGGGGTACTAAAATAGCCCCCATCACGGTATTGCCTACCTTATGGTTTTATAATCGTTGGGCCTACACACCCGATGAACCAAAGCCAAGCATTACCTGGCTTAATAAAACAACTGTAAAAGCCAATCACAGGCGCTTAGGTAATTACTATTACTATTTTCAAAATCCGGATGATTGTTTGTTTACTGAAAATGAAACCAATCTTAATAAAGTAAACGGCTCCGTTAACGAAACGCCTTTTACAAAAGATGCTTTTCACGATGCGGTAATTGATGGTACAAATATTAAAAAATTACGGGCAAAAAAAGAAGGTACCAAGTTTTCGCCCGTATACAAATTATCAGTAAAAGGTGGTGAAACAAAAACTATTTATTGCCGTCTCACCAATAGAGCAGATGATAAACCTTTTACCAATGGCTTTGAAAATATATTTACTGTACGTAAACAGGAGGCTGATGATTTTTATAAAACAATCCTACCCGACAATATCTCTGACGATTTAAGAAATATACAACGCAAAGCACTTGCGGGCATGCTATGGAGCAAACAATATTACCACTACGATGTGGAGCGTTGGCTTAATACAAGTGATGGCATTACGCCGGTAAATGAGGGTAAAAGAAAGGGCCGCAACAACGATTGGACGCATCTGAAAAATCAGGATGTAATTGCAATGCCCGATAAATGGGAATATCCCTGGTATGCCGCATGGGATCTTGCTTTTCACTGCATTTCACTGGTAATGGTGGATCCTGTATTTGCGAAGAACCAGTTGCTGTTGATGATGAGGGAATGGTACATGAAACCAGACGGACAACTGCCGGCTTACGAATGGAATTTTAGCGATGTTAACCCACCGGTGCATGCATGGTCGGCATTGGAAGTGTACCGTATTGAAAAAGAAACCTGCGGAACAGGCGACATTATTTTTTTAAAAAAAGTATTTCAAAAACTACTCATCAATTTTACCTGGTGGATCAACCGAAAAGACCGCAACGGTAATAATATTTTTGAAGGGGGCTTTTTGGGACTTGATAATATTGGCGTATTTAACCGCAGTCATAATTTAAGTGATGACATGCAACTGGAGCAGGCAGACGGCACCAGTTGGATGGGCATGTATGCGCTCAATATGATGGACATGGCACTTGAAATAGCCAAACATGATATTGCTTTTGAAGATATGGCCACCAAGTTTTTTGAACATTTTGTTTTGATAGCCGAAGCGCTTAATAGCCATAGCCTTTGGAACGAAGAAGATAAATTTTATTATGATGCCCTGCGCATTGCAGGTGCTGAACCTATGCCACTGCGCATACAAAGTATTGTAGGTTTAACAGCTTTATTTGCAGTTAGTATTATGGATACGGAAGTGTTTAAGCGCCTGCCAGATTTTAAAAAACGTATCGAATGGTTTGAAAATTACAGGGAAAAGAACAATCGTTTTTGGCCCAACGAAGAGCATGGCGATGGTGAAGAGATATTGATATCGCTGGTTAAAAAAGACAGGCTGATTCATTTACTAAACCGCATGCTCAATGAAGAGGAGTTTTTATCTGAGGGTGGTATAAGAGCCCTTTCAAAATACCATGCCGCCAATCCTTATTCGGTAACCATTCAAGGAACCAAGTATGAAATTCAGTATGATCCCGGCGACTCTACAAGTAACCTTTTTGGTGGCAATAGTAACTGGCGTGGACCAGTGTGGATGCCAATCAATTACCTCCTAATTCGTTCTATAAAAAAATACGGCGAATTTTATGGCGACAATTTAAAAGTTGAGTGCCCCGTAGGATCTGGCACCATGTTAAACCTTGTAGATGTTTCTAAAGTATTAACAGAAAGGATTGTGAGCCTGCTTGCTTTAAATGACAAAGGCGAACGTAAATTAAATGGCGACCAAAACTGGTTTTATAAAAAACCCGGTAATGAAGAGCTGGTATTATTTTACGAATATTTTCATGGCGATAGCGGCAGAGGATTGGGTGCCAGTCACCAAACCGGCTGGACATCACTAGTAGCAGACCTGATAGGTGGCTGCGAAGTAAAGAAAGATGAATGGAAAGAAGGAACCGGTCATGAGATTTTTGTTGATCCAGATGATAATGAAGATGATTGATTTTTAGGAATTGGGTAGGTCTCCTTTTAAAAGATGTCTCATCTCGCCAAAGAAGCATGCTATTTTAATTTGCAAGAAACAAAAAGTAATGCATTTTATTTCTTATAGGCTATTACAATGTCATAAGTATGATGCTATATAAAAATAGCCTGTTACAAAATACGTCAATTAAAAACGGAACACGTTTAAATTAAATATTACTGGAGTCTTCTTCTAAAAGAAAATGTAATTATCTCCGCTATTCATTTTCAAATAAAGGGAATTCATTTACCTTTCCTATCAATACTTCCTATTATCGTTAACCAATCAAAATAAATTAAAATGAAAAAGATAGTTTTATTGATTGCCTTTTTAAGTACCAATATTTTGTTGATGGCAACTGAAATAAAATCGCCCAATGGTGCATTGGTTTTAAATGTGATGGTTAAAGATAGAGTGCCTATTTACTGGCTTAATTATAAAAGCCGGCCTGTTATTAAGCAGAGCAGATTGGGTTTACAATTAAAAAATGACACGGCGCTTACAGAAGGATTTGTAATCAGCAATAATACAATCACCCGCTTTGATGAAACATGGCAACCTGTTTGGGGGGAGGTAAAATCTATTCGCAATAATTATAACGAACTGGCAGTTACATTAACACAGGCTGCAACACAACGTAGTATCATTGTACGTTTCAGGCTTTTTAATGATGGTCTTGGATTTCGCTACGAATTTCCACTACAGGAAAAACTCAACTACTTTATCATTAAAGAAGAGACTACACAGTTTGCACTTGCAGGAGATCACAAAGCATTTTGGTTACCCGGCGATTTTGATACTGAAGAATATAGCACAGTAACTTCAAAACTGTCAGAAGTTAGAGGGCGCATAAAGGCGGCAGTAACTCCAAACTCTTCACAAACAACCTTTTCCGAAACTGGTGTACAAACGCCCCTAATGCTAAAGAGCGATGATGGACTTTACATCAATATTCATGAAGCAGCATTACTTAATTACGCTTGTTTATCGCTAAATCTGGACGATAAAAATTTTATCCTTGAATCGTTTTTAACCCCTGATGCCATTGGCGATAAAGGCTATTTACAAACACCCTGTCTATCACCATGGCGCACCATTGTGGTAAGCGATAAAGCAACTGACATACTTGAATCGAAATTAATTTTAAATTTAAATGAGCCAACAAAATTTACCGACGTATCCTGGATAAAGCCTGTTAAATATGTTGGTGTGTGGTGGGAGATGATTACCGGACGCAGTACCTGGGCATACAATAACCTCAGCACTGTTCAAATTGATAAATTAGATTATTCCAAAACACCTCCCAATGGAAAACACGGCGCCAATACTGCACATGTAAAAGAATACATTGATTTTGCGGCACAGCATGGCTTTGATGCAGTATTGGTTGAAGGCTGGAACATTGGCTGGGAAGACTGGTTTGGTAAATGGAAAGACAACGTGTTTGATTTTGTAACACCGTATCCCGATTTTGACGTAAAAGAAATTCACCGATACGCTGCCAGTAAAGGAATTAAAATGATCATGCATCATGAAACATCCGGTGCTGTTCCTAACTATGAAAGACGTATTGATACTGCATATCGGTTTATGGTAAACAATGGATATAATGCGGTTAAAAGTGGCTATGTCGGCGATATATTACCAAGAGGCGAACATCACTACGGACAATGGATGGTGAATCATTTTAATTATGCCATTACCAAGGCTGCCAAATATAAAATTATGGTAAATGCACACGAAGCAGTACATCCAACGGGGCTCAGCCGTACTTATCCTAACCTTATTAGTAACGAAGCTGCCCGTGGTACAGAATATGAAGCCTTTGGTGGCAATAATCCCGATCACACCACCATTTTGCCTTTTACAAGATTGATGGGTGGCCCGATGGATTATACCCCTGGCATTTTTGAAACACGTATTTCTAAAATTAATCTTACCAACACTTCGTTTGTACACTCTACATTGGCAAGGCAGTTAGGGCTATATGTTACTATGTACAGTCCGTTACAAATGGCTGGTGATCTTCCAGAAAATTATAACCGTTTTCTTGATGCCTTTCAATTTATCAAAGATGTAGCTATAGACTGGGATGATACCAAAGTGCTGGAAGCAGAGCCTGGAGATTACATTACCATTGCACGAAAAGCAAAAGGTACAAACAATTGGTTCATTGGCAATACCAGTGATGAAAATGGTCATCAATCAACTATTAAACTTAGGTTTTTAGATACCCGAAAAAAATACAAAGCGATCATTTATGCTGATGCAAAAGATGTGCATTACGAAACCAGTCCACAAGCTTACACCATTAAAAAAATGGTAGTAACCAATAAAACTGAGCTGTCGCTTAAAGCTGCACCGGGTGGTGGTTTTGCTGTAAGTATTATAGAGGTTTCGGCAAAAAAAAATAGTAAGATTGTTATAAAACAACAATTTAAGTATATTAACGTAAAATAAGTATTCAGCTTCAAAACCAACTACTTTTTTTACTGAAAGTTTTATTTACAATTATCTATTTAATCAACTACTCAAAATATTATTTCAATGTAAAATTACTTAATTAATTAAATGTTACGACAATAATTCCTTAACCAAAACCTACCTTTTTGCTCTTCCATATTGCACCGGCCAACCAATATCATCCCCTAATTCTTTGGCGGCGTGTAAGGGAAAATAAGGATCACGCAATAATTGGCGAGCTAATATAATTAAGTCGGCTTGTTGATTGGTTAATATTTGCTCCGCTTCTGCTGCACTGGTAATGAGCCCAACAGCACCGGTTAAAATACCTGTTTCTCTTTTTATTTTTTCAGCAAATTGCACCTGGTACATGGGAGCCAAAGAAATTTTTTGATCAGCGGCATTACCACCCGAAGAACAATCAATCAGGTCAACACCATTATCTTTTAAAATTTTAGAAAGCTGTACTGAGTCGTCTTCTGTCCAACCTCCCTGTACCCAATCAGTGGCAGAAATTCTAACAAATAATGGAATTGACGCTCCAATTATAGTTCGGGTATTGGCAACAATTTCAAGTAATAAACGAATTCTATTTTTAAAACTACCCCCATATTCATCTGTACGATGATTGCTGACAGGAGATAAAAATTCATTGAATAAGTAACCATGTGCTGCATGTATTTCTATAACTTTAAACCCAGCTTTTAGGGCACGTTTCGTAGCTTCAGAAAAATCCTTTTTAAGTTTTTCAATATCGCCGATGGTCATTGCAGTTGGCAAAGGCTCTCCTTCGGTATGAGGGATAGCAGATGGGGCAATTGTTTGCCAAGCACCTTCTTCCTGCGTTAAGGATTTATTCCCATCCCATGGAACATGATGGCTTGCCTTACGACCTGCATGCGCCAACTGTATACCAGGTACGGCACCTTGCATTTCGATAAAACCTGTAATACGCTGCAAAAAATTGATGTGCTCGTTATTCCAGATTCCAAGATCTCCGATAGAAATTCTTCCTTCGGGAGAAACTGCAGTTGCTTCCATAATGATGAGGCCGGCACCACCAACAGCACGACTACCCAAATGCACCAGGTGCCAGTCTGTAGCAAAGCCATCGGTTGCTGTATACTGGCACATGGGCGAAACAACAATCCTATTTTTTAGTTGTATACCTCTTATGGTAAGTGGTTGAAAAAGTAACGACATATATTTTATTTAGGTTGCAAATGTGTGTTGATTTTTTTGTTTATTACTGATAAATTAACAGCAGTAATAAATATTTAGTTCGCAAGAGCTTTACTTTTTTATATTAAAACCAAATAGCACTTTTAAATGACCAGGGCCAGGGCTGATAAATTCGCTTCTTCGGCCACATATCTTGTTGAAATCCCATCAACTTTTTTCCATTTGATTAAGCGAATAAAACCCTCCGAAATTTCTATACCGGTTATATTGCCATCTTCAAAACAACAGCAACCTGTATTGAAATAACTTGGATTCATATTTCTGAAAGAATGATTTACAAAATCGTATTCTCTTCGCCGTTTGGGAATTTCATTTTTTATAGATTCAATAAGAGTAGCATCTTTTAATTCCTGTGCTTCTTCTAACCGCAAATAAAGTCTTTCTAAATGTGTAAGTGAATTAAATACAGGTTGGTGTGTATGCCCTGTAATAAGAATAATATCTTTTTGAGCAATACTCCATTCATACATCATCTGATTGTGGAGTGTTTTTTTTTCATCATTGGTAGAAGGACTATTGGTGTTAATATCAAAAATGGCCTGTAGTGGTCCCCAGATATAACTTACAAACCATTTGCTAAACCAGTTCCCATCACTCTGCGAATCGCCCTGATGGCCATGGGTACAAAATATATCTATGCTCTTTTCCTTTAGCTGTACCCGTAGTACAATTCCTTCAAATATTTCAATTGCTTTGCCGTAAATTTTCTTTATTTGTATTTGCGCAAAGGGGTCATTCTTCCAATATAAATCGTGGTTGCCAATTATTTTACAGTAGGTATTGCTGTCAACAAATAGTTTTTCCTTTTCAAATATATCGGCATTGTGTTTAATCACACTAAACACAGTATTCTCCCACAATTCTTCACTATCCCCCAAGTTTACGTAAAAGAAATTATTTTGGTGATAATAGTCTAATGCTGCTTTATAATTATCAGCAGAAGCAGCAAAATCATCTGCACCATTTCTTACACCTTTATGCTGGTCAGAAAAAATAATGATTGATCTTTTAAGAGGATCAAAACTAAACATGCTCCCACTTTTTTTATCAGGCCTGTCTACCGATTCTTCGTACAGCTTAGACAATGAAGCCATCACATTTTCTCTTTTAGGCGAAGAGGAAAATCTATTTGCCATCCACGTAACCGGCCTTGCCAGAAAAAATTTATTAACGCGGTGAAAAAACACAATAAATAAATGCATACAGCAACTACTTAGATTGATGAAATGATTTGCTAAGGGTTAAATTAACTTTTAAAATACTTACCAATTATTGGCAGCAGTGGCAGTTCCTTTTTTTCGACATTGCCAATAAACCAAAGGTAAATACTTACCAATATTGTTGCTACCGATAAACTAAAGATTGTATTATTCCAAATAGCGGTGATGCCTTTGTGCACAAAGAAAAGCAGCACTACAATAACTATGTAGGCCAAAAGTTTTTTCCACGCATAAGGTATAGGATATTCTTTTTGTCCCCAAACAAAAGATGTTACCATCATACTGCCGTAGCATAAAAAGGTTGCCCACGCACAAGCCATATAACCGTAGGTTGGTATAAATAAATAATTAATAATGGTAGTAATAATAACTCCTCCAATAGTGATCCAGGCTCCGGCAGCTGTTTTATTCCCCAATTTATACCACACACTTAAATTGTAATAAATGCCGATAAACATATTAGCCAGCAACAGGATAGGGACTACAGATAAACCTGCCCAATATTTAGGCCCGATATACAATTTCCAAATAGGCATATATAAGCTCACCATTAAAAACATTATTGAGATGATGATTACAAAAAATTTCATCACTCTTGCAAAAACACGTTGAGGATTTTGCCCTTCGGCCTGTTTAAAAAAGAAAGGTTCTGCTCCCATTCGAAATGCCTGAATAAACAAAGTTATCAGGATAGATAATTTATAGCATGCACTGTAAATACCTACTTGTGTATCCCTTGTTAAAGTATCCCCGGGTAGCCACCATTGCAGCATCAACCTATCGAAAGTTTCGTTTACCATACCACCCATTCCAACAATAATTAATGGAAAAGAATACAACATCATTTGTTTCCACAGTTTGGCATCAAACCTCAACCGTACCTGTGCAATTTCGGAATATAAAAATAACAGCGTTGCTATTGCCTGAATAAGATTGGCCAATACAACGTACACAATTGGATTTCTGCTTGAATCATAAAAAAGACTTACCCAACTGTTGGCATCCTGTTTTACTGCATCCGAACAATAGCCGATAAAAAACCAGGTGAAAAAGATATTAAAAAAAATTCCGGCAATCGTGACAAATGCAAATTTTACCGGCCGCCCCTGTTGCCGCAATCTTGCCAGCGGAATGCGGCTCATTGCATCCACTGCTACAATTAAAATGCCCAGTTGTATCAATTCTGGAAAATTACCTAACCCGATAAATTTGCCAATTGCAGCCCTGTTTAGCCAAACCAGTGAAGTAAGTAAAAGCGTTGAAAAAAACAACGAAATAAAAGCAGTGTTGTAAATGGTATTTTTATTTACTTCTTTAGAAGAAAACCTAAAATACGCTGTTTCAAAACCGTAAGTAAATAAAATATTGAGTACAGGAATGGCTGAATAAAGCAACGCCATCTTACCATAATCAGAAGTTTTAATATTATCAGCGTATGTTAGATAAGGAGTAAGCAGGTTATTAATAAACCTGGCGGCAATTGAACTAACCCCGTACCACATTGTTTGAGATGCTAACTTTTTTATAGTGCTCAATTAAAAAATGTTTAGAGACAAATTTACTTGTATAAATTTTAATTATCCTGTAATAGCTTATTTCAATTTTGAAGTATCTGTTTTTAAAGTTATTGCCGGCACAATAATGGCTCTCGTTTTACTGTATGATTTTTACGGGTATAAATTAGTAACTATTTTAACTCTTTGTATATTTGTAAAAATAATTTGTTTATGAAAAAACTTTTCTTTTTAGTACTTGCTTTGGCAATGTATATCACTTCATTTGCACAAGCACGACTGGTCACTGCTGAGTACCAAAAAACAAACCAACCGGGTATTGAATGTAATATTCCTTTTCCTGAAAAGACTGTTGCCAAATCTATTGATGACTATTTTCAAAAACTGGGTTACAAAGGAAAAGATAATAAAGGGTATTTAACCTACAAAGGTGTACATCTCCCTCAACTTGGAGCAGATATTTATGATCTTTATTTTAAAACCGATAGAAAAAGTAAAAAAGATAAAGATGCTACTAGAGTAATTATGCTGATATCGTCCGGTTACGAAAAGTTTATTGGAGATACCATCAATGCTCACCTGATAGATAGTGCTAAAAATTACCTGAATGGCCTAACAGAAAGAGTTGCAGCTTATGATCTTGAACAACAAATTACAGATCAGGACGAAGCAGTACAAAAGGTTACCAAAAAACTAAACAGCCTTACTTCTACCGGTGAAGATCTTCTAAAGAAAAAAACTAAACTTGAAAATGATATTGCCGAAAATTTAAAACAACAGCAAAATTTAAAAGCAGAGTCAGAAAAGCAACTACAGATTTTAAATAATTTAAAGACCAAACGCAAACAATAAAGATTTGTATAATTCGTTAACTACGTGCAATCTATATGATTTCATGTAGTTTTTATCCTACAAAAACCCTACTCAGCATTATGAAAATTTGGAGATACTCTTTGTGGCTAAGTATTTTTTCCTGTTGTGTATTGTGTGTTAGCTATTTATTGCCCCAATCCTATACCGTTTTTATCTATACAAAATTTAGAGTAGATGCAGGCGTACTTTTTCCTGTTTTACTCGTAAGTTGGACGACAGCCTTATTTGGCTTTTTACTAAATAATATTTTTATTGACAAGTCTATCACAGACAAAAAAATACAGATGTCCAACTTTATGAAAGGCCTTCCTTCTTTATTGGGCATTCCTTCATTTCTTTCTTTTGTATGGTTTATTTTTCGTTGGTATAAAGGAGATCCCAATCGCTAATTTATTGCAGACACTGCTAATAAAACATACCTGCTGAATTTATATTAGTGGCCTAAAATTTAACCTTCATCCTGCTGTGTTTTATTTCACCAGTTTTCTTTTTTGTAGTAATTCTTTTTTCTTTTGCGGCTTTACCAGGTTTGGTAGGTCTTCTTTTTTTGGGTACAACCAGTGCTTTTGTTACCAGTTCGTTCATTTTTTTAATTACCTGTAATTTATTACCTAATTGACTCCGGTCGACTTGGCTTTTAACCTGTAAATTTCCATCAGCATTTATCTTATTAATTAATTTAGAACTAATTAGTTTTTTTTGATCTTCGTTTAAAAATGCAGAGGCATCAATATTCCAGTATCCTTCAACCATACTTTCTACCTTATTAACGTTTTGCCCTCCCTTACCTCCACTGCGTGCAGTTTTAAATTTTATTTCTGCTGTAATTTCCATATTCAAATTTACCTGTTTTTCATTCCATTATAACCTAAATAAAGTTTAATCCATTTGAAAAAATAAGTTGTTTTGACAACATACAGTAAAAAAATGAGTGAAATTTTAATGGTCGTAATTAACTGGCAATAAAATATCATTTGCTTGTATAAATCTTGGGTCTCGCAACATTTCGGAATCTTTTAATGCATATAAAAAAGATAGCAAATCAATTCGCTCCTGGTCAGATATAAAAAGTCCTTTTTTTAACAATGTATCAAGTGTTGCTTGTGTTGTATCAATTCCTTTGCGGTAATGATCTATAACTTTACCCAAGCTAAACATGCGCCCATCGTGCATATACGGTAGGGTAACGCTACAGTTTCTTAAGCTCGGAACTTTAAATTTATATAAATCAGTCGGGTTACCGGTAATTGTCATTCGTCCACTATCCGGTAATTTAAAATTTAGCGTAAGACCGTTATTGCGAAAAGAATTATCAGTAAATAAAGGTTCAGTGTGGCAACTATTGCATTTATCCAAAAAGGTTTTATACCCCATTTTTTCGCTAACAGTAAAGCTATCCTCTCCTCTTTTAACTTTATCATACTTGCTGTTATAAGATTGTATGCTGCCGGTAAATTGAGCCAACGCTTTTAACATATGCTGGCTGTTAATTACACCATCTTTAAACGCTGCTTTAAACAAGCGAACATAGGCTGTATCCACTTTTAATTTTATCAATATATTGAACAATGTTTCTGCCATCTCATTGGGTGCAGTAATTGGTGTCAACGGCTGTACTTCAATGTTGTTGATACCTCCATCCCAATGCATTGCTTTTTGCCAAGCAAGATTAAACAATCCCGGTGCATTTCTTTTAGTCAGGCTGTTGTTAAAACCATGGCTGTAATCATGCCCGTAAGTTGAAAAAGCAGCAAACTGCTGGTGGCAACTCGAACAGGGAAAATTACCATCCTTGCTTAATCGTCCATCATAAAATAATTTTTTTCCTAAAACAAATCCCTCTTCCGTGAGTGGATTGGTTACAAAAATATCAGTGGCAGGTTTTGGCCACCCCTTTGGTATAAATAATTTTAAATAGGTAAGTTTATGAGGTGGCGCTTTGTAAATAAATGCTGTTGCCAACATTACAATTACTACTAATGATATGATAATTTTAATTTTCAAAAAAATAGTTGCTATTTTATTAATTAATAATTTTAATTACTGTAAAGGCTTTTGAATAATTATCAGCAATGCCAGCTGCCGGTGCGCCGGGTGTGCTACAAACTGGTGTTTGGCTAATCTTTAATTCATGTACAGCATTCCATAATTTACCTACATCTGCCTGCACAACTATTTCAGTAATGCTATTTATATTTATTAAAGCCTTGTTATTTTCTAAATTTAATTCAACTTGGCGCAATACGTTATTCGTTCCAGCAAAGCCCCCAATATGATATTCTATCTTATTGTTTACAATAGTTGAGTTGGGGGAATTTCCTTCCAGTTTAAACATTATATAACCGCTGTTCCAGGTCCAGAACATGCTATTCAACGGATCAAGCGCATCAGTTTGGGCACCTGATACATTCTTAATGCTATCAACACCAATTAAAAATGAAAGTGTAAGATAGTTGCCAGGTAAAACAGTACATAAAAAACTTTTGGAAACTATATTTTCCTCATCAATTAAGTGATAACTATTTTTTTCTTTTATTGATTTTTTATTGGATGTTTTAAATTGAACATTGCTTATATAATATTTTAGTGCACTGATAGTAAAATTTTCGTTCCAGCAATTGGTGTAGTTAACAGCGTCCAATATAATAGGGACACTATTTAGGGTATTGATGAAAGAAATTTTTATGGAGCCATTTGGTGAGTTATTTAACTGACAAGCAGCATCCAATGTACTAAAACAACTAATAAAAAAAAATAGCACCGTAGATAAAAAATTGACTTTCATGACATCGAATTTACCCTATTTCCCTAAATGATAAGCTGTTAAATTATTGATTTACCTATCTTTATTTTATTAAGACTAAAAAAATTTACATTTGCAGTTAACGAATAAATAGTTAATGTTAAAAGGAATATATCATTCATTAACAGAGCGCAAGCGTCTGGGCAAAAAATCATTTGCTGTTTTAATTGATCCAGATAAAGTCAATGATGACAATTTGGAGCAATTGATAGCATTGGCAGTAAGTGCCAGGGTTGACTATTTTTTAGTTGGTGGCAGCTTGGTGATTTCTAATTACCTCGATGAATGTTTGCAATTGATAAAAAGAAATTGTTCTATTCCCACGATATTATTTCCCGGAAGCCCTTCGCAGGTAAGCAAATATGCAGACGCTTTATTATACCTGTCTTTAATAAGCGGCCGCAACCCCGAGTTGCTGATTGGCCAGCATGTAGTATCTGCTCCCATCGTAAAAAAAAGCGGACTCGAAATAATGCCCACAGGTTATATGGTAGTTGATGGGGGTGCTCCCACTACGGTTTCTTACATTTCAAATGCAAACCCATTACCGGCAGACAAAAATGAAATAGCAGTATGCACTGCGATGGCCGGCGAAATGCTGGGCATGAGACTAATTTATATGGATGCTGGCAGCGGGGCTAAACGACCTATTGCTGAAAGTATGATAGAAAAAGTTGCACAGGCTATTGAAGTACCATTGATTATTGGCGGAGGAATTACACACCCTGAGAAAGCTTACCTAAATTGCAAAGCCGGAGCAGATGTAATTGTTGTGGGTAATGCAATTGAAAAAGATGCTTCTCTTATTAAAGAAATGGCAGCAGCAGTGCATAGCGTTGGTGTTGCTGCTATTTAAAAAACTATTTTATAAGCTCATCATTTCTTTAAACTTTACAGCCTGCCTTCTGCTTACTTCTACTTTTTCGCCTCCTCTTAATTCCAGTAATAATCCGCCATTAAAGTAAGGTTCAATTTTCTCAATCATGCGCATATTTACGATGTGCTTGCGATTGGCACGAAAAAATATTTTTTCATCCAGCCGTTCTTCCAAAGCATTTAAAGATTTTAAAATAAGTGGTTTGTTACCTGCAAAAAATACTTTGGCATAATTGCCCACACTTTCAAACAAACGAACTTCTGATAACTTAACAAACCAGCAACGTTCCCCATCTTTTACAAAAACTTGGTCGTTTTCTGTAAGCATGCCCCGGTTAAAAGCCTGGTTTGCGGCCATTTCTTTTTCTTCGGCTTGTTGTAATTTTTGCAAAGCATCTGCCAAACGTTTCGGGTCAATTGGCTTCATTAAATAATCCAGTGCATTTACTTCGAAAGCTTTTAATGCGTATTCATCGTAAGCGGTGGTAAAAATTACATACGGCGCTTTATCTAATTCCAGTAACATGTCAAAACCTGTTTTACCCGGCATTTGAATATCCAAAAAAATAAGATCCGGACTATGCGCCTCTATTTTCTCAATACCTTCAGCGGCATTTGCAGCTTCATCAATTACTTCCACATCCGGAAACTCGAGTAATAATTTTTTTAATTCATTTCTTGCCAGTCGTTCGTCATCAATAATAATTGCTCTTTGCATACAATAGTTTTGTTGGTTTATAAAGCCGTTACAGGCATGGTGATCCTGCATTCTACCCTATCTGAATCTACATTTTTTATTTCAAAAGTAGCCTTCCCCTGGTACAATAAATTAAGCCTGTTCTGTGTGCTGATTACGCCAAATCCTTCGTCATTTACATAACTATTTAACTGTCCAGAATTTTGAACTATCAGTTCATGATGATCATTTACAAAATCAGAAATAACTTTTATTGTTCCCCCATTTATTTTTTTACTGATACCATGTTTAATTGCATTTTCAACAAGCGTTTGTAACATCATTGGGGGAACAGGTTGCCCCAATGTATCTTCATCTATATCCATCTCAATGGTAAGCCTTTCTTCAAAACGCATTTTTTCTAATGCCAGGTAATCTTTTACAATATTTAATTCTCTTTCCAGCGGTACCGTTTCTAATTTTTCTGTTTGCATACTGCTACGCAAAATATTACTTAATTCTGTAATAGCAGTTCTTGCACGGGTAGGATTTTCATCTACAAGTGCCCTAATGCTGTTTAATGCATTAAAAATAAAATGGGGATTAATATGAGATTTAATTGTTTTGAGTTCCAGCTCTTTCACTACAGCATGTAATTTTAAAGTATCTACTTCCTGTTTACGATTACGTTCTACATAATGAAAGGTATAATAAATAAGGTTCCATATAAAAAGCAAAAAGAAGTTGTTTATAACAGTTCGTGTTACTTCATTGGCCAATGAAATTTTTGGCCCACCAGTATCATGCAAATTCAACACATTTTCAATAGCAACATCCGCACAACCATACACTACAGCAAATACAATGGTTAAAATAATGAACAATATAATCTGCGTTTCCAATGGTTTTTCCAGCACCTTATATTCCCTGATAACCATTCGCATAATATGTGTAACCAAAATACCTAACATTACGCTTATTAGAACCAATAAAAAAAAATGATCTACTTTTCGAACTGATAAGGTTAAATAAAAAAATGCAGATATTACCAGGCTTGCACCCCAGCCAATCAATTGACAAATCCAGTATCTAGAAATTTTGTTTAGCATAAGAATACAAAAATACAAATATCTGAAACGCTTAGGCAGACAGTTTTTTACTAATGGTGATATGCAGTTGTAAGAGGTGATCTGGTTACCAAAATAATCACCATTAAATGATCCCTGCTTGCTACTATTTTTTTTTTAATATTGTACATTATTACAATATTAAAGGGCGTATGAAAATATTTTTTTCACAATAGAATAAACGATTATTTTGTACAATTCAGAAAAAAAATGTAGCAAATTCGGTAATTGTAAAAAGCGTACTTTAAACTATTACCCTACATTTAAAATAAAAATAAACTGCCTAAAAACGCAGGTTTCTTTATTTAATTTTTTTACTGTTTTGCAGAAGCGTACTTTATTTCTATGGACAATTAAATGATTATACAGTTCATAGCATTATTGATTATTTTTACAATATGGCAAACCCGCATTTAAATAAGGATGGCGAATCACTAAGCCCGGCAGAAAAAGATTTTGAGAACAACATTCGCCCCAGCGAAATGGCCGACTTTTCGGGCCAGCCACAAACTATTGAAAACCTCCGAATTTTTATTAAGGCCGCTAAAATAAGAGGCGAAGCTTTGGATCATATTTTATTTCACGGTCCGCCAGGTTTAGGTAAAACCACTTTAAGCAGAATAGTTGCCAACGAACTAGGTGTAAATATTAAAGAAACCAGTGGCCCGGTTATTGAAAAGCCCGGTGACCTTGCCGGCCTGTTAACCAATTTAGAACCCAACGATGTATTGTTTATTGATGAGATTCACCGGCTAAGCAATGTGGTAGAAGAATACCTGTATGCGGCAATGGAAGATTACCGCATTGACATTATGATTGACAGTGGCCCTAACGCCAGAAGTGTACAAATTAACTTAAACCCTTTTACCTTAATTGGAGCAACTACAAGAAGTGGATTATTAACTGCTCCCCTTTTATCCCGTTTTGGAATAAAATCCAGATTGGAATATTACAATGCTGCAACACTACAAAAAATAATACTGCGTTCCGCAGGAATATTTAATACTACTATCAGCACAGTAGCTGCAGATGAAATTGCCAGACGCAGTCGTGGTACACCCCGTATTGCTAACGGACTATTAAGAAGGGTGAGGGATTTTGCACAAGTGCTGAATGATGGAACAATTGATATCGGTATTACTCAGCATTCTTTAAAAGCGCTAAATGTAGATGAACATGGTTTGGATGAAATGGATAACCGCATTTTAAATGCTATCATTGATAAATTTAAAGGGGGGCCTGTTGGTATAACAACCATTGCTACTGCTGTTGGTGAAGAGCCTGGCACACTAGAAGAAGTGTATGAACCATTTTTAATTCAGGAAGGATTTTTACAGCGTACTGCAAGAGGCAGAGAAGCTACCGCAAAGGCTTACCAGCATTTAGGAAAAACTGCGCCCGGCAGCGGTATTCCTGGCTCCTTATTTTAGTGATTGTACATTTTTACAAAACCAGTTTGCAGCATAAAAATAAACATTTACAAAACCTATTATTTATATATTCTTTCCAAGATAGCTTTATATTTTTCCATAATTACTTTGCGTTTTAGCTTAAGGGTAGGTGTAAGTTCGCCGCTATCGATGGTCCATTCATCGGGCAATAATTCAAACTTTTTTATCTGTTCTACATGGTTAAAAAATTCATTAAAACTATTAATGAGCTGGCGATATAATTCAAGCACTATCGGATTGTGAATAGCATCTTCATTGGTGGTATAGGGTAATTCCTTTTGCCGCATCCACTCTTTCAAGTTCGGTATCGACGGAACAATCAATGCACCAACAAATTTTTGCTCTGCGCCCACTATCATTATCTGTTCTACAAAGGGCGATTCTTTCATCTTGTTTTCTATAGGCTGTGGTGCCACATATTTTCCGCCACTTGTTTTAAAAAGTTCCTTTTTCCGATCAGTTATTTTTAAAAATTTACCGTCCTCAAATACGCCGATATCACCTGTATGTAACCAGCCATCAATAATTGTTTCGGCAGTTAAATCGGGTCGTTTGTAATAGCCCATCATTACACTTGGCCCTTTTACACATATTTCTCCATCGGGTTCCAGTTTAACCTCCTGCCCTTGTAAAACTGGTCCTACAGTTCCAAATTTAGTACTATCCTTGTACTGGCAATTAACACTTATTACCGGGCTATTTTCAGTTGGCCCATATCCTTCATAAATTGGAATTTTTGCCGCTGTAAAAATCCGTATTAACCTTACCTGACAAGCAGCTCCACCCGTTATTATAAATTCTACATTGTTTCCAAGGCCTTCCCGCCATTTACTAAATATCAGTTTATTGGCAAGCGCCAATTGCATATTATACCAAATACCTTTACTTTTTCTGTTATCGTACTCATTGCCAAGTTCTACAGACCAATCAAATAATTTTCGTTTAACACCTGTAAGTTCAGTGCCTTTTGACATTATTTTTTCATACACTTTTTCTAGCAACCTTGGCACTGTGCAAAATAAATTAGGCTTTACTTCTTTTAAATTTTCAGCAATTGTATCAAGGCTTTCTGCATAGTAAATAGAAATGCCACTAGCAATATAGATGTACGAAACCATCCGCTCAAAAATATGATTGAGTGGTAAAAAGCTCAATGACCTGGCTGTAATATTATCCTCAAAAGGAAATGATTTTTTTGAGTTAATCACATTACTTACAATGTTACGATGACTCAGCATAACTCCCTTAGGTGTACCTGTTGTACCGGAGGTATAAATAATGGTGGCGCAATGCTGAGGCGATATAGCCGCTTTTATTTTGTGTAAAGATACGATGCCTTCTTCTGAAGGTAAAGCAAGTAATTCTTGCCAGCAATCAACATTTGGGAGACTGTCAAAACTATAAATATTTTGTAAAGTAGGTACCCGGTATTGTATGCTGCTAACTTTTGATAAAATTTCTTCTCCACTTATAAAAGCAAGTTTTACTGTAGCATCATTAAAAATAAATTCAAGCTCATTTACATTGGTTGTTGGATAAACAGGGCAAAGTATTGCGCCAATTTGCTGGCAGGCAAGATCAAGTATCAGCCATTCGGGTCTATTTTTGCTAATCAGTGCAATTTTATCCTGGTTTTCTACCGTCATATCATGGCCACCAATTCCGAGGCTTAGTAAACCAATACTCAATTGATCAACCAACTTTTTTACATTGGCAGTACTGTACAACTTCCATTCGTCATTTTCTTTTCCAGCAAGCATATCTTCCTTTGGAAAAGTATCTAACTGGTGTTGCAAAAAATCAAACATTCTAGACTGTTCGTTCATAATAAGCAATCGTTAAGGGTATAAAAACACAAATATTCAGCTTTTATTTTTTAGCAATTCATATTCCCTTTTCACAAGATCATTTTTTGCACTGCCGTAGGCATTCAGGTATTGAAAAAGTAATACTATTCCTCATCCAAACATACTATAGATAGGCCAGGGAGTTTCCCGGTTGTAGCCCTCGCTATCTGCAGTAAACCAAACAGATAAAGCATAAAAATACATTAATAACAAAATAAAATACAAGGCTGCATTGAAAGCCTTCTTTTTTTGCGGCTTTTTACCAAAGCACTTCATATCGAAGTTCTTGCATAACCGCAATTTAATAGCAAACTAAGATAAATAAAATTAATCATCCTGCTTACACTTACTAATAATTAAAATACAAATTGCATTTGATGTTGAAGAATTGTTTTTTGAATTTTAATACCTGTAATATTGAGCAGCAGGTAATTTAAAAATACGGCCTTTTTGAAAATGGCTAAAATCGTTATAATCTGTTGAATGCGTAATTGTCCAATTTTGATAAACAGCAAGATTTTGTACCGAACCAAAAATCCATTGGTTATAGGCATCAAATAATCCTTCCTGTAATAATTGCTTTTGCAAATCAAATAACCGGAACGGAAATTTCGCTGCATTATCCTGAAACCAATCTAAAATAAAACGAGTTCTTATCATAGTGATTGATTCAGCATTAATTCCGGATGCAGCCACACTGCTTTGTTTGTTCATCGTTTCAATAAAGGCGGTAGCAAAGAGATTGTCTTTACTATTTTTTGCAATTTCAGTATTAGTAAAAATCTTTTTATAACTTTCTAATAAAATACTTTTTATTTCCGGAGCCCGGGTACTTAAAGGCTCCATGTTTACAAATATTTCGCCATAGAGAATACACCATACTTTATCTGAAGTAGCAAAATAATATTTACAGGCGTTGAAATAATTTTTAGAATAATTGGGGTCAACTTCAATTCCCTTCTCCCATTGCTTTATGGCTGAAATATCTTTTTGATACAATAGCAATTCGCCCAGTTCATTGTATAGAGGACCACTTTCAGGAAACCGTTTAATTCCTTTCCGGTATAATTTATCGCAGTCCTTTGCAAGATCTAATTGTTGGTAAATATTACCAGCAATCTGGTAACATTGGTCATCCGCATCTTCTCTATCGAGCAATGGTTTAATTATATCAAGTGCTTTGCTATTTTGTTTTTGCATGTAATACCCCATTGCCAGATCTTTAGCTATCTCAATATTTTGGGGTGCCAGCTGCGTGGCTCTGTTTAATACCAGAACTGCATTGGCATAATCGCCCTGCTGCATAAATGTACGGGCAGTTGTTTGTAATTCTATTGCAGATTGCCCAAAAGTATTTTGCAAACAGAGGGAAAAAATCGTTAATAAAAAGGTTGATTTTATTGATTTCATTTTTTAAAAATACAATGAAATAATTACAATTATAACCGGGGTGTAATTCTGATTGTTTACAATATTAAAACCTGGCTTTCCACTATTAGAGATTAAATGTACTTTTTGAATAGCCTGCAAGACAGCATTTACTTATTATTAAGCATTGGATGTATCAGCCGAATCATATATCAGGTTTGTTAGCAATCCATCTCTTAATTTAGGCTCAAACCAGGTACTTTTTGGCGGCATTACATTACCACTATCGGCAATATCAAATAACTGCTGAATGGTTACAGGATATAAACTAATTGCGATTGCCATCTCGCCGCTGTTAACTCTTTTTTCCAGTTCTCCCAACCCACGTATTCCCCCAACAAAATCTATTCGCACATCGGTACGCTGGTCGATTATATTAAGAATTGGGGCTAAAAAATTATCCTGCAAAATGGTAACATCTAAAATACCAATAGGGTCTGGAGCGTAAGTATTTTCTTTTGCGGTTAGTTTATACCATTGATTATTGGCATATAAACCAAACTCATGTAATCTTGCAGGAGAAAAAGCCTGCTCAACTTTTTCGATGGTAAATTTTTCGGCCGCTTTAGCTAATAATTCGTCTTTACTTAAACCATTTAAATCTTTCACTACTCTGTTATAATCCATAATCAGTAACTGATTGGCAGGAAATAACGTAGTTAAAAAGATGTCGGCGGCTACTGTTGCCTTATTGCCCAATTCGGTACGTACTTTGGCTGCAGATGCGGCCCTGTGATGGCCATCTGCAATATAAGTGGCTGATACCTGTGTTTTAAAAATGGTTGATATTTTATCAATTGTTTTATCATCATTGATAATCCAAATGGTATGTTGTACCTGATCATCAGCCAATAAATCATACACCGGATTTTTATCTGTTTTCCAGTTATTGATAATGGTATCAATTTCATCTACATTTCTATAGGCTAAAAAAACATTACCCGTTTGTGCACCAGTTGTTTTAATATGGTTAATTCTGTCCTGTTCTTTTTCGGGTCTTGTAAATTCATGTTTTTTAATAAGGCCTTTTTCGTAATCATCTACACTACTGCCGCAAACCAAACCAGTCTGGATTTTACCATTCATTATCAACTGGTAAATGTAGTAGCAGGGTTTACTTTCTTTAAACAAAATATTACGGCTTATAAATGCATGCAGGTTATCTTTTGCTTTATCATATACTTGTTGAGAATGACTATCTGTATTATCAGGTAAATCAATTTCGCTTTTGGTGATGTGTAAAAAACTAATGGGGTTACCCTGTGCCTCAACTTTCGCTTCTTTGCTGTTTAATACATCATAAGGGCGGCTAGCCATTTGTTTTGCATGTTGAGCCTGCGGTCGCAAGGCCTTAAAGGGATTGATAGTGATCATATTGTGTAATTATCTTTCTAAAGCGTTAGTAAAGTTTTTATCCATTTGATTGTGTAAATTCTTTCATGGTCTGCACCAATACTTCTACACTGCTAATGGGTAGTGCATTATATAGGGAAGCTCTAAAACCACCTACAAGCCTATGTCCTTTAACACCAATAATTCCTTTCTGTTTAGAAAAAGCTAAAAAAGCCTCCTCTAACACAGTATCCTTCATCACAAAACAAACATTCATTTTGCTTCTGTCTTCTTTTGTTACTGTGCCAGTAAACAATGGGTTACTATCAATTTCCTGGTATAACAATGCTGCTTTGGCAGCATTAAGTTTTTCTATTGCGGCAACGCCACCCAATGCCTTTAACCACCTTAATGTTAACATACAAACAAACACAGCAAAAACAGGTGGCGTGTTTAACATGCTGCCTTCTTTAATATGATTGCGGTAATCCATTATGGTAGGAATAAGGCGTTTAATTTTACCTAAAATGTTTTTATTAACTACCAATAAATTCACTCCTGCAGGACCAAGATTTTTTTGTGCGCCTGCGTAAATAAGGTCAAAAGCATTAAAATCAATTACCCGGCTAAAAATATCGCTGCTCATATCCCCCACTAAAGGAATACTTGTTTTAGGAATTTTTTGCCACTGGCTACCATAAATAGTATTGTTGGTTGTGAAGTGAAAATATTTGGCATCGTTGGGAACTGCAAAATCTTTTGGAATAATGGTGTAATTACTCTCTTTACCACTGCAAACCACTTCAACTTTACCAAATAACTTGGCTTCTTTAATAGCTTTTAATCCCCAAACTCCGGTATCTGCGTAAGCCGCTGTTTCTTTATCATCTAGCAAATTCATTGGCACCTGCATAAATTGGGTAGATGCACCGCCATGTAAAAAAAGTACTTCCTTGTCTTCATCCAGCTGCATTAATTCTTTTACCAACGCTCTCGCTTCATCCATAATGGCCTGAAAGATTGGTGTGCGGTGCCCAATCTCTAAAATAGATAACCCGCTATTTTGGTAATTCAATACGGCCTCAGCTGCCTGTTGAAAAACTTCTTTTGGTAATATAGATGGACCTGCGTTAAAATTGTGTACCATACAACTCCCTTCTCCTTAAAGGTAAATTTGACTATTATACTGAAATATTTTTTGCAAAAATAACAAATGGATAAGGAAGAAAAATTTATTTGTTACTTCTAAAAAAATGTAGGGGTCAATCTATTCTTCCTGCTTGCCTAACATTTTACTACCCAATCGCCATAGGGTATTCAATTCCTCAAATTCTTTTGCATCTGCTACAGAAAACTCTTGTTTTGATAAACCTTTTAAATCTGGTTGCCCAGCATTTACCCAGGCGGTGTACCAAAAGGAGGCTACTGCAAAAATTGACTGGCGCATTCTTCTTTCAATCATGCCTTCCAATTTTTTATCAAAGGCAATAGTAAAAGCGGTAGCATATTGCCTTATCAATACACCATTTCGGTTTTCAAAAGCGTATTTTTTATCTGTAGGAAATTCTTTGGTAAGTTCTTTTTCAATATTCAAAACAGAATCGACGGCTTTGGCACTTTCTAATATCCTGGCCCAGGTAAAATCCAATGGATCGGTTATGTAGGCCGCTTTGCCAATAAAAAAATCCCAATTCTTTTCTGCTAATAATTCAGGCACCCTACTTTCCCAAAAGCCATGAATTCCCTTTTGGTTGGTATACTGCCCGTTATGGTTAGTATTGGCATGCAAGGGAACGTGTGAGTCAGCAATGTAGTGGCCCAACTCCGCACTGTTCTTCATTATTTTTGTAAAGTTTTTTTCTTTGAATGCAACCGTCAGCCTATTTAGCATAACCTGAATATGCCAGGGAACAATACCGTATTCAATTAAGTTAGCTTCACCAAATTTTGCTACAGCATCTTTCCATTTATGAGGTAAATTATTATAAGGATACATCCCGTAGTAATCAATATCTATATAATGCCGTGGCCCTTCATTAGCAACAGCATAGCGGCGTTTATCAGGATCTACAGCATGTTCACTAATAAAAGAAATATTTGGTTTGTACAACACCATCATTTCGGGAGGCAATAAAAACGTTGCGTAATAATTAATTTTTTGATGCGCATAAAATCCCCAGCAAAAACATTGCGAAATAATTAAAATTAATAGTACAGTTAAAGCCGTACGTTTCATTTAATAAAAATTTAATGATGCCCAGGGTTTCAAAAACTTTATTCCGGTTTATACTACAGGCTCAATTACCGCTGTAACACCGCCGCTAACAGCAAACTTCATAGTTTGTGCAGCACTAATGTTGGTGATAGGCTTTACCCTGTTTTTGGGAATAACATATACATTACCCGCCACAGAATAAGACATTGGAATATATACAGCTACATAATCTTTAAACCCAAATTCTGTCATATCATCCTGTGTTATAAAACCAATGCGCCATACATCGTTGTCATCAACATTGGCCAGTACGTTATTGGTAAATTTTTTTTTCTCCCCGGCAAAAGCTTCAAAAAAGTCTTTGAGCATTGAGTAGATAAACTTTATACCCGGCGTTTTTTCCAGTACTTTATCAAGACCTTCTACAATTTTTGTAAAAATAAAAGAAGAGGAGACATAGCCAACAAGTAAAACCAGTGTAATTACTAATACAAAACCCACCCCTGGTATACTTCTTAAATTGCCATGTGCATCTTCCATAAAGGAAGGAAAAATTACATGTACCAAATTAGGCAAGATGCCATCTATAAAACCAAATACAGTAGCTATGGCCCAAAAAGTAATGGCGATAGGTGCCAATACCAATACACCTTGTAAAAAATATTGCAGTAGCCTTTTGTAAGTGAACGGTTGTTCCATAAAACAATTTTTAATTAAACAAAGATACTTTATTGAAATGCATTCAACATTTTACCCTTATTAAACTCCTGTAAGCTATCCATCTAACAATTATTTTAGCAACGATTACAGACGCCAAAGAAGCTGGCGCCATTTAAAACTTTATGAAGTTGCCTTTGTTTGGGATGATGAAATTGTTATGAATGGTAAAAAAGGATGATGGAAACTTTGGTTACTTTAAAAGTTTCCATAGTTTTGCATTTGAATATGTCAGATACTGATACAGGTTTACGGATAAAGCAAAATGCTCATGAGCTTTTTATGCAATATGGTTTACGAAGCGTAAGTATGGACGATATTGCTTCCAGCCTTGGCATTAGTAAAAAAACAATTTATCTGTATTATGCAGATAAAGATGAATTGGTGGATGCTGTGGTAGATGCTGAATTTACAAAGAATGAACGTATTTGTGAATACGATAAACTACACTCTAAAAATGCAATAGAAGAAATATTTCTGGCAATGGATATGGTAGCAGAAATGTTAAGTAGCATGAATCCTTCGCTGGTCTTTGATATGCAGAAATATTATCCAAAAGCTTTTCAAAAATTTCATAAACATAAAAACGATTACCTGTACAATGTTATAAAAGATAATATTGTAAGAGGTATAAATGAAGAATTGTATAGGCCCGAATTAAGAGTAGATACCATTGCAAGGTTTAGGGTAGAAAGTATAATGATTCCTTTTAACCCTGAGTTTTATAACAAAATGAAATACAACCTGGCAGAGATAGAAGAAGAATTTATTATTCATTTCCTTTTTGGAATGGCTTCTCCCAAAGGATATAAAATGATTGTAAAATACCAACAAGAGCGAATTAATAAAAGCAACAATGCAAAGAAGTAAAATGAAAAAAGTAACGATACGGATGGCTGCGGCACTGATTTTTTTAAGCAGTAATGTGATGGCCCAAAACTTAAACCAACTTACGGTTAACCAAACTGTAGAATATGGTTTAAAGAATGCATACCAGGTTAAAAATGCTTTACTCGCTATATTGATACAAAAGGAAAATAACAGGGATATTACTTCGGCTGCTTTTCCTGATATAAAAGCTACAGGATCTTTTAATGATTACTTAGATATCCCTACTTCTTTGTTGCCAGGCGAAATTTTTGGAGGTGCCCCTGGTACGTTTATACCGGTAAAATTTGGTACCAAATATTCTGCAAATGGCGGTCTTTCGCTTAACCAGTTATTATTTGACGGGCAGGTTTTTGTAGGATTGCAGGCACGAAAAACAAGCATTGACTTAAGGCAGAAGTCTGCCGAACTAACAAGGGAAAATATCAAGGCAAATATTTTAAAAATTTACTACCAGTTGGTGGTAAGTAAAACGCAGGTTAACCTACTGGATGCCAATATTTCGAGGCTGCTAAAACTAGATCATGATACAAGAGAAATTTATAAAAATGGATTTGCCGAAAAAGTAGATGTAGATAAATTAACAGTACAGATAGCCAACCTGCAAACAGAAAAATTTAAAGTACAAAACAATATTGCCAATGGATATTCAGGCTTAAAAGTTTTAATTGGCATGCCTGTAAAAGACAGTCTTATTTTAACTGACACCTTAAATGAGGCGCAAATAAAAGAAAACATATTAGAAAGCACCACTTACAAATATATTGACCGCAAAGATTATCAATTATTAGATCTTACCAGTAAATTAAATCAATACAATATAAAAAGATATAAATTAAGCCAGATACCTACGCTTAGTTTGAATGCCAACTACAGCAAACAGGCACAACGAAGTGAGTTTGATTTTTTTATGAAAAAAGATTGGTTCACCACTTCTTTCATTGGGCTAAACTTAACAATCCCGATTTTTAGGGGCTTTAGTACAAAGGCAAAAATTGCACAATCAAAATTAGAATGGCAACAAACACAAAACCAGTTGGAAGGTCTTAAAATAAATATTGACAATGATGTGGAAGTAGCTAAAAATAATTTTACAACAGCAACCACTACTATGGATTTTCAGAAAAAAAATATGGCTTTGGCTGAACTGGTATATGAACAAACAAGAAAGAAATATGAAATCGGTACCGGCAGTTCTACAGAAATAAATACGGCACAGGTTGATTTACAAACTGCCCAAACAAATTATATCAGTGCATTATATGATGCTATTATCGCCAGGGTTGATCTTTTAAAAGCAACAGGGAAATTATAATAAAATAATTATAAAAAATGACCAATAAAACTAACAAGGTGTTTAAATTAAGTAATCATACAACAATGAGACAATATATAGTTATAAGTGCTGCGGCACTAGTATTATTCTCTTCTTGCGGTGATAGTAAAAAGAACAGCAATTCAAATTTGAATGATAAAAAAGTTACGCTGGAAAAACTAAAAAATGAAAAGGATAAGTTAGATGAAAAGATAACGAGCCTACAAACCGAAATTGATAAACTAGACACAAGTGCTGCTGCTACACAAAAAACAAAGTTAGTATCTGTGCAAACCTTAGCTTCCGCAGATTTTACACATTACATAGAATTACAAGGACATGTAGAAGCTGAAAATGTAAGTTTTATTACTCCACGTGGTGGCCCGGGACAAGTAAAAGCCATTTATATAAAACAAGGTCAACTGGTAAAGAAAGGACAATTGTTATTAAAACTGGATGATGCTGTGATACAACAAAATGTTGTTGCAGCAAAGCAAGGATTGGTAAGTATTAAAACACAATTAAGTTATGCAAAAGATATTTACCAGCGCCAGAAAAATTTATGGGATCAGGGTATTGGTACCGAGGTACAATTAATTACAGCCAAAAACAATGTAGCCACTTTAGAAAACCAATTACAAGCAAATGAGGAAAATGTAAAGTCTGTACAAGTACAATCAAATACAACAATGGTGTATAGTGATGTAAATGGTGTTGCAGATATGGTAACTGTAAAAGTTGGTGAGCTGTTTGGCGCTGCAGGTTCGGGCATTATAAAAATAGTTAACAATAGCTTATTAAAAGTGGTAAGCAATATTCCCGAAAACTATTTGGGTACTGTAGGTAAAGGAAGCCCAATTATTGTATTTATGCCAGATGCCAATAAAACAATTAATACAACAGTTAGTTTTGTAGGAGCCTCCATTGATATCATAAACAGAGGTTTTGTTGTGGAAGGAAAATTGTTTAATGACCCTGCATTAAAACCAAACCAGATAGCCTTACTAAAAATTAAAGATTATACTTCCCCCAATTCAATTGCTATCCCTTTAAATACTTTACAGAATGATGAAAAAGGAAAATTTGTAATGGTTGCAGGTACAGAAGATGGCAAACTTATCGCACGCAAACGAAGTGTAACAATTGGATTATTAAATGGCGATTTGTTAGAAATAAAGACGGGCTTAAAAGCAGGCGATGTATTGATTACAGAGGGCTTTGGTAGTTTATACGAAGGGCAGTTACTAACGATTCAATAACCCCATGCCCTAAAGGGGTGACTGGAAGGAAGTGAAGAGCAGTAATAAAACATAATCTTGCCGAAATTCCTTCAAAGGAAAGGGGATAAAATAAAATATAATCTTCCCAGCTTTTTTAAAGGATGGGAGCAACTAATTTGTATGAGTGCAATAAAAAAAATTAAGGAGTTTAAACCAACAACCTGGAGTATTACAAACAAAACCTCTATCTATCTAATGATGCTGTTTGTATCACTGGCAGGTATTTACCAATTTGTAACATTACCTAAAGAACAGTTTCCGGATATTGTTATCCCTACTATTTACATACAAACTATTTACGTTGGAAACTCACCAAAAGATATTGAGAACCTTGTTACTAGGCCACTTGAGAAACAAATAAAAGGTATTACCGGTGCCAAAATCAATAAATTTAGCAGTACTTCTCAACAAGATTATTCCGCCATTACTGTTGAGTTTGATACAAAGGTAAAAACAGATGTGGCACTGCAAAAAGTAAAAGATGCCATTGATAAAGCCAAGCAGGATCTGCCTACAGATCTTACTCAAGTGCCTTCTGCACTGGAAGTAAATTTAAGCGATCAGCCAATTATGTATGTTAACCTCAGTGGTGATTATGATATGGTTAGGTTGAAAAAATTTGCAGATGATTTAAAAGATAAATTAGAAAATCTGTCACAAATAAACCGAATTGATATTGTTGGTGCCCCTGAAAGAGAGTTTCAGATAAATGTAGATAATTTTCGCATGCAAACAGCCGGTGTTACGTTTGATGATATCACTAACGCAGTGCAACGGGAAAACATGGATATATCTGGCGGCTTGATGGATGTAGGTTCAATGAAACGCAACCTTCAGCTAAAAGGACAATTTAAAACAGCCTACGATATTGAAAAAGTATTGGTACGCAATACCGGCGGTTTTCCTATTTATTTAAAAGATATTGCTACCATAAAAGATACCACCAAAAATGCTGATAGTTATGCACGGCTGGATGGTAAAAATGTGGTTACCTTAAACATCATAAAGCGAAGTGGTGAAAACTTAATTGAAACAAGTGAAGGCGTAAAAAAAATAGTTGCTGAAGCAAAAGGCGTTTTATATCCACAAAATATAAAGGCTGTTATTACAGGCGATCAGAGTATTAGAACAAGAACCTCCTTTAACGATTTGGTAAACTCTATCATCATCGGTTTTATACTGGTATTACTAGTACTAATGTTTTTTATGGGTGTTACTAATGCATTCTTTGTCGCACTTTCGGTACCGTTAAGTATGTTTGTTGCGTTTGTTTTTTTACCAGGCGCCGACCTCATTGTGGGTACACATGTTACACTAAACTTTATAGTGCTGTTTGCACTATTATTTGGGCTAGGTATTATTGTGGATGATGCCATTGTGGTAATTGAAAATACGCACCGCATATTTGTAGAAGGTAAAGAAAAAATGTCTATTAATATGGCAGCTAAAGTGGCAACAGGTGAAGTATTTATACCGGTGTTAGCGGGTACGCTTACTACATTAGCTCCATTTTTTCCATTACTGTTTTGGCCGGGAATTATTGGGAGGTTCATGGTGTATCTTCCTATTATGCTCATTTTTACATTGGCAGCTTCTTTGTTGGTAGCCTTTATTATGAACCCAGTTTTTGCGGTTGATTTTATGAACCATCCCGAAAGTGAAACCAAAGAACCAAAATCAGCTATCTTTAAAAAACCAATTTTCTGGATAGTTATTGCTGCCGGAATTTTATTGGATATTTTGGGTGCTCCTTTTCTTGGCAACCTGCTTCTTTGCTTTATGTTACTGGTTTTATTAAACAGGTATATACTAACAGATGCCATTCATTATTTTCAAAATCATGCCTTGCCTTGGATAATGGGTCATTACGAAAATCTGTTGCGTTGGGCATTAAAAGGCTGGCGACCAGTGCATCTTTTATTGGGTGTTATCGGCTTACTAATTATTTCTGTAGTTGCATTTGTACTATCGATTAAAAGTAACCGGGTGGGAATTGTATTTTTTCCAAAGGCAGATCCCAACCAGGTATATGTGTATCTAAAATTACCAGTGGGTACAAGTGTTGAATACACCGATTCTGTTGTAAAAATTTTAGAAAAAAAAGTTAATAAAGTATTGAGTGTAGATGCCGCAACTGGCAAGCTAAACCCAGTAGTGGAAAGTATTATCAGCAATGTTGCTATCGGCGCAGGCGACCCCGCTTCAGGCGACAGAAGTACCAGAAGTGAGCTGGGTAGAATACAGGTTTCATTTGTAGAATTTGAAAAAAGACATGGCGTATCTACCCGTCCTTATCTTGATCAGATACGGGCTGAAATGAAAGGAATTCCCGGATCAGAAATTAGTGTTGACCAGGAAATGGGCGGACCACCAACAGACCCCCCGGTTAATATTGAAATTGCAAGCGAAGATTTTGACGGGCTAGTAAAAACTTCCGTGAACCTGAAGAATTATTTAGACTCTATACAAGTGCCGGGTGTAGAAGAATTGAAAATGGATGTAGATCTGAATAATCCAGAAATTACATTAACAGTTGACCGTGAACGAGCATTGATTCAAGGTGTGTCATCTGCACAAATAGGACAGGCAATTCGTACCGGTTTATTTGGTAAGGAAATATCAAAAATAAAAGAAGGAAAAGATGAATATAAAATTCAGTTACGTAATAGTGAAATACAACGCAAAGACTTAAGCAACTTATTAAACATGCGTGTATCCTTTCGTGATATGGCTGTTGGTGGTGCAGTAAAAAATATCCCTATCAGTGCCCTGGTTAAAATAGAACCTACTAGTACTTTCGGAAGTATAAAACGTAAAAATCAAAAAAGATTAATTACACTTCGCTCCAATGTTTTAACTACCAAAGGATACAATGCAACTGCTGTAAACCAGGTAATTGCTAAACACATTGCAGCCTTTACAAAAAAAGCTGATGGCGTTACCATAAAGCAAACCGGCGAGGGTGAGCAACAGGCCGAAACTGTTTCCTTTCTTGCATCCGCATTGGTAACTGCATTAATGATCATTCTGTTTGTATTGGTAATACAATTTAACAGCCTTAGCAAACCAATTATTATACTTACAGAAATTGTCTTTAGCGTTATTGGTGTATTACTCGGTTTTTCAATAACTGGTATGGAAGTATCGGGTTTAATGACAGGGTTGGGTATTGTTGGTCTTGCAGGTATCGTAGTAAAAAATGGTATCCTTGTAATTGAATTTGCAGATGTGTTACGAAGCCGGGGAATGAAAACAAGGGAAGCTGTTATACAGGCTGGTAAAACCCGTATTATCCCTGTGTTGTTAACAGCAGTGGCTGCTATACTGGCTTTCATTCCAATTGCGGTAGGGTTCAATATCAATTTTATAACCTTGTTTTCCGAATTAAATCCGCATATATTCTTTGGCGGTGATAGTGTTGCTTTTTGGAAACCACTAAGCTGGACAATTATTTTTGGATTGACATTTGCCTTCTTTATGACGCTGATTATTGTACCTGCCATGTACCTGATTGCGGAAAGATTAAAGCGCCCAATGCGAAATATGTTCGGGGGAAAATGGATCAGCTTTATGGGCATACCACCATTGATCTTTTTGTTTATGCCCTTGATGATTGCAGCTGCTATCCGTCACCGCATAGATGTTAACCGTAGAAAAAGAAAATTAAAAAATGATACCGCTGCCGGTGATATTTGGACGGGTAGTTGGTTTTAAATATATTCTTTAAATAAAAATGCCGTCTGTTTAAAGTAATAGGCTGCATTTTTTTATTGTGTTGTAACTTTTCAACCATGGTGGATATCTTAATTTTTAAACTTCATAAGGGAATTACTATTAACCAATTTTATTGTTACAATCAACCACCTACAATATCGTTTTTATAGCTTGCAAAATTCATTTTCTAGTGGCATCTTTATAAAGCTTAATCAAATAAAAAACAATGGCAATAAAAATATTTGTAAATCTTCCTGTAAAAAATTTAAACAAATCAATTGAATTTTTTACAAAACTCGGCTTCACCTTTAATGCTCAGTTTACCAACGAAGAAGCGAGCTGTATGATTATTGGTGAAAAATATTTTTATCATGTTGTTAATTGAAAAACGATTTAAAGATTTTACAAAAAAAAATTATCGATGCATCCAAAACTACAGAAGTATTAATAGCCATTGATGTTGAAAGCCGTGAAAAAGTAACTGAGTTAATCGCCAATGCTAAAGCGTCCGGAGTTTTAATACACACAGAGCCAGCAGACCATGGTTAGATGTATCAGCACTGCTTTGCCGATTTAGATGGGCACCAGTGGGAAATAATGTATATGGATGAAACGACCATTCCTGATGATATAAATAAATGGAAGTAACACCAACAACAACAATAACAGTGGAAGTAATGATCGCTGCTTTCATAGAAAAAATTTGGCAGTATTGAACAAGCCCAGAGCACATAATTTACCGGAACAATGCATCAGTTGATTGGCACACTCCTACAGCAACAAATGACGTACACATTGGAGATAAATTTAAAAATAGGATGGAATCTAAAGACGGCAGTATGGGTTTCGATTTTGAAGGAGTTTATACAAATATTATAACCAACAAGCTGATTGAATACGTTATTGCAGATGGAAGAAACATAAAAATTGAGTTTATAGATAAAGGAAACGCAATAAAAATAGTTGAAAGTTTTGATGCAGAACAGGATAATTCGGTAGCAGTGCAACAAGCAGGCTGGCAGGCAATTTTGAATAATTTTAAAAAGTATATTGAAAGCAATTGATACAAACTGATGTAACTGGCATCCTGGAATTTATTGATGTAATAAATTCATCTATACAATTAGTAATAGCATAAACGATATTGACAACTACATTGCAATGCAAGTGAAAGACGTACAAACTTCACTTTAAAAATTGCGCCAAACAATTAAAGCTATAGCAACAGCTGCAGAGGAAGTAATCTGTTATGGAATGCCCGCATGTAAGTGGAATGGTAAGCTAGTTGGGTTTTGCTGCTTACAAAAAATACATTGGTTTTTACCCATGGAATGGCTCAACAGTTAATCTGTTTAAGGAAGAACTAAAAGCAGTTGAAACTTCAAAAGGAGGCATTCGATTTGCCATTTATAAGCCAATTCCTGTTGCACTTATAAAAAAATTATACAATCGAGAATGAAGGAAAATTTAAGTAAAATAAAAAGTAAATAATTAAAAAAGAAAATATGGAAGTTAAACAGAAAATTACCCCATTTTTATGGTTTGATGGTAAAGCCGAAGAAGCAATGAATTTTTACGTTTCAATATTTAAAAATTCAAAAATTGGAAGTGTTAACCGCATCGGAAAAGAAGGGGCACTGATGACTGCCACATTCCAAATTGAAGGACAACAGTTTATGGTTTTAAACGGTGGCCCGATGTTCTCCTTTACACCAGCAATTTCATTGTTTGTAAGTTGCGAAACGCAGGAAGAAGTAGATAAATTGTGGGAGCGACTTTCTGAAGGAGGTCAAAAAAAACAATGCGGCTGGCTGCAAGATAAATTTGGCCTTTCTTGGCAAATTATTCCAACTGTTTTAGGCAGGTTACTGCATGGCGGTGAAGCAGAAAAATCGAAAAGAGTTATGGAAGCAATGCTTAAAATGACTAAAATAGATATCGCTCTTTTAGAGCAGGCTTAAGCGCAATCCTGTTTAGGTAAGCAAACATTGCAGCAGTGAAGAAAAAATAAAAAAATAAAAATTATCTGGTGAAAGCAATGCAATAGTTACATTGGCTGATAATTTTAGGGCGCTTTATTTGATGGCTTTGCAGATAAATTTGATAGCCATTGGTTGCTTAACTTCGATAAAACCAGTCGCATTAAATTAAAAAAATTAAAAAAATAATAAAATGAAATCAGCAAAAATTATCTTTTGGATTAGCACTACTTTTATCTTTTTATTTGAAGGTGTACTGCCTGCATTAACTTCTTAAACCGAAATGGCAAAAAAAAGGTATTCGGCATTTGAGCTATCCAGCATACTTTAGTCCAGTACTTACTATTTTTAAAATATTGGGAGCATTTATTTTAATGATTCCACAAATTACATCATGTATTAAAGAATGGGCCTACATTGGTTTTGCTTTTAATTTTATTTTTATTTTTGCAGTCATTTGTCGGTAGATGGGATAACGGGGATAACTTTTTTTTCAGCTTATTGTACTGGCAATTTTAATTGTATCGTACATTTATTACCATAAAATAAAAGCCGCCTCAAAATAAATTTTATAATCCTCTACTTATCATGTAATGCCTTTTAAGGCATTTTCTCACCGATAGCAAAGGGTAAAATATAGTTGCACTATTGTAATCATTTTACATCCATCAATACTATATTAAAAGTTGCCCATTGCTATTTTGGTAAAAGAGGGCGATGCAAGTATTTACCACATAGCTATTAATTAGCCGGGGCAATAATTTTATAACATAAATACTTTTGGCTGGGTTAAATGGCTGCTTGCCCTTAATTTAAAAAATTGTGCTATTAATTGCATATTGATTTTTTTTAATTAAATTACTATATAAATTCAACCATTCTTGCGTAAAACAATCTCACCTACTTTGTAATTACCTCCTTGTTGCCACAGCCGTGTTTTGTCCTATATCCTTTTATTGAATATAAAAACGCTAAAATTTATAATCAGGTAAAATGATCAATAACAAATTTTCATCAGAAAAACAGGTACCAGTTGCTACCTATTTACTAATATCTATTACAAGCTTTATCGCTGCCATTGGCATAGGTTACTATTATTTTCACTACATGAAACAGGGTAGTACCGAAAAAATGGATGACCGTATTTTTTACCTTGTGCTGGTACTTTTTGGGATGGCTGCAAGTGCCCTTATTTTTGGCATTATGAATTCGTATGCCAGCCTTAAAGGTATACAGGCAGATGTTACATACAAATTTACAGGGCCGGTGGTAGGAGTTATACTCACCGTGCTGGGTGGGTTTATGATACCGAAAGGTTCAACCGATCAGTTTCTTTCTATCAGAATATTTGACCAGGATAAAAACCCGGTTACAAAAGGCCGGGTTACGCTGTCTTTTCCACATTACCAGCGGGAAGCTTCGGTTAATGATAAGGGCATGGTGGTGTTTCCTGAAATTCCTTATGATCATTTGCGAAACAGGATCATTATTAATGTGGTAAGCGATGGCTATGCCAGCATAACAGTTGATACCCTGCTTGCCAATTTTGATCCTATTAACCTTGCAGTAAACCAATCGAAAATTATACAAATTGCTGGCACAGTAAAAGATGCTGCTGATCGCCCAATTAAAGACGTGGATATTGTTGTTGACGGAACACCTTATGCTACAAAAACTATTAATGATGGGAGCTTCAGGATACCTATAGCCGATTATCATTTCGGCGATAGAATTACCCTCGTTACTTCTCACCCGGCATATGAAGATAAAGTGAAAGAATTCAATATCCAATCTGGCGAAATAAATAAGATTGAGTTTACATTAAATCCGCTCTCCGCAGTTAACGCTAAACAGAAAAAAAAATGAAAAGGATTATTATTTTTAGTGCCTTATTTTTTGTGTTGCTTTCTACAGCCACTCCACAACAGGTTATTATTAAAGGCACACTCCGCTGTATGAATAATGGGGTAGCTTCTTCTACAAGAGGAGCAGTTAACATCATCATTGTTCCATCATTTAATCCTACTGCTGCGGTGGCTACAACTACCACACCACAAGGCTTTTTCCAAATCAATACCGGTTGGAATGCCAAAGATCTTAAAGATAAAAATGTAACACTTTACATCATTACCAAATGCAGCAACTGCAAAAATGTACAGCGAATATTTATTTCTGAAGACCTGGATAAACGGAATACCGATCCATCTAAAATGTATGTTACCGTAAAAAATTGGAAACTATTGGAAAATTGTAAAGCGTCAGAACTACCCGATCTACTATCAGAAAAATTACTTGATTCTGCCCATCACCTGCCCGCTTTAACTGTAGAAGGAAAGGCACCTGGCAGCCCTGCATTAGCGCCGGTTTCGTTTATTAACTTATTTCAAAAATTAGTTACAGCAGTCGCTACTGCCAATTCGGGTTTATTTAAAGCAATAAGTATTCAGCCGGGAAAAATAAAATATGGCAGGTTTTTACAGTCTTCTGCGTTAACCAACACAGACAATACGGGTTTCAATTTTTCTCCTTCCCGCAATCTTTCGGAAGCTGTATTTTGGAATGCTGCAGCAATAGCCAATAGCAGTAAGCCAAATAATATAAGCCTGCTATCTAATTTTAAAAACAATATAAAATTATCCGGCTACCAGCAAATCAGCAAACAGTTTTACCTGGGTGTAGGAGGTATCTATACCAAACAAGATGAGTTAAGACAATTGCAGGTGATTGATGTAAGTACCGAAAGTTTTACATTAGCCGTTCGATACCCGGAAAAATTAAAAGAATTTGCAGTCTTTTTATCTCCCGTATATGCCATTAATAATAACTTGAGTGTAGGCGTTACCATAAAATCTGTATGGCAGCAATTTAATAACCCTTACCTGGTGGCGATGGAGCAAGATTTTAATACCAACAGGGCGTATAATTTTTTTAAAGATGATTCAATCAATCAATATCATTTTGATGCAGATCTATCTTTTAATTATAAAATAAATAGTTATTTACAGGCAGGTATTTCTGTAATGAATGTTACAGGTACAAAACTACATGCAGATGTGTTTATAAGAGATTCAGCCAATCCATCGTATGTAAACCAACGGACGTATGGTGTTGGCCTCTGCTATAAAAGAGGCAGGCTTAATGTTGGCGTTGATGCATTGTTTACAGAAAAAGAATTGTACGATGCCGCTATAGGAGTAAATTATGTTCCGTTTAACGATGCCCTGATTGCGGCCGGATATGCTATAAAGCAAAAAAGTTTTTCTGCTACCCTTAAATTAAAACATTTTAAAATTGCGTACATAAACGATAATAACCTGGTAATAAACGCTGTTAATGTGGGCAAAAACAAGGTGTTTAATGGAAAGATATATTCAGGATTTGTGTTTGATTTTTAATGGCTTAGCAAGCAATTAAAAATATAATTTTAAAGGATTTGGTATTTACTTTGCAAACAAAGGCCAGTTGCAGCCTCGAATAAAAAGTGTCAGAAATTTTTATTTATTTCCTTTATCGAAGATACCCGATCACATTTTTTAAAACCCTGGCAACCTCATTGTATTCGTATAAATTACCTCTCGTGTAATAAACCATTGCGTAGACTATTTTTGTTGTTTACTTTTATACAAAAAACATGAGCTTGACAAATAATCACGAAATAGATTACAAAATTTATGGAGAAGAACTCCAGTTTGTAGAAATTGAATTAGATCCCAACGAAACAACCGTTGCCGAAAGTGGCGCCTTTATGATGATGGACAATGGAATTGAGATGCAGACCATTTTTGGTGATGGCAGCCAGCAGCAGGATAATAGTTTAATTGGTAAATTATTTAGTGCCGGAAAGCGTTTACTGGTTGGCGAAAGTTTATTTATGACTGCCTTTACCAATATTGGCCAAGGAAAAAAGAAAGTAAGTTTTGCAGCTCCGTATACCGGTAAAATAATAGTGTTCGACCTGAAAGCACTTGGGGGGAAAATCATTGCTCAAAAAGATGCTTTTCTCTGTGCAGCAAAGGGTGTAAGCATTGGCATTGAGTTTCAAAAAAGATTGGGCACCGGCATTTTTGGTGGCGAAGGTTTTATTATGGAAAAGCTGGAAGGTGACGGATTGGCTTTTGCCCATGCAGGCGGGTATGTAATTGAAAAAACTTTGGCACCGGGTGAAATTTTAAAAGTAGATACCGGTTGTGTAGTGGCTTATACGCCGGGAGTTGATTTTGATATTGAGTTTATTCGCGGTATTAAAAACTGGATGTTTGGCGGCGAAGGATTGTATTTTGCTATACTAACAGGTCCTGGTAAAGTATGGTTACAATCATTGCCCATTAGCAGGCTTGCAGGCAGATTGATACGTTATGCACCTCAAATGGGTGGCCGAAAAGAAGAAGGAAGTATTTTAGGAGGGTTGGGCAATTTGCTGGACGGAAGAGAATAAAAATAAAAGATTCAATTTATCAGAGCCTCACTCAAAAGTGAGGCCTTTTTTATTTTCAATTTTGAAATATGGTTTTTATAATCGTATATTTTCGATGTAAGATTTAATAAATATGATACTTCATAAAAAAGAAGCATTTACCCAAAAGGAACAAAACCTGGCAGCCCTTGCAAAAGCATTGGCGCACCGCAATGAATGTATAGGTGGTGAGATTGTAGCGGTTTTGCCACTGGCACAATCTACTTTATCGCAACATTTAAAGGAATTAAAAAATGCCTGTCTCATCAATCGAAGTGTTAATGGGCCAAGGAGTTGTTATTGCATAAACTGGAAAGCCTTTTAAAAATTTAACCAGGAATTTAGCCTCCTGTTTGTCAACCTAAAAATTAAGATTCAGAAATCAAGAACCATCTTGCAACAGTCGAAGCTGTAAATTTTAAACTGCCAACAGGTTCCCATGTTCCCAAACATTTTCATGTTACAGAGGTTTGATTAATTACCAAACATTTTATTGATTGCGGAGGCACAGAAAGACTTGAAAAAGTGGTGAACTTTCAACTTTGGGATACCAATGATTTTAAACACCGTTTACAACCTAAAAAGCTATCCAATATATTGCGCCGTCTGAAAACAAATTAGCCATTGGCGATTGGGAAATTGAAGTGGAATATCAAACTGATACTATCGGTAAATACAGTTTGCATTTCAACGGAAAAGATTTTATGCTTGTGCCAAAACAAACAGCTTGTTTAGCAAGTGATGCTTGTGGTATTCCTCCAGCAAAACAAAAAGTTGAAATGATCGAACTACAAACAACCGCTCAGAGTTGCTGCACACCTGGCGGCGGTTGCTGTTAATTTTTTAACACAAAAGGTAAACCATCTTTTGCTGATGTGTTACGAAACAGGGCTTAGCATGACAACAATTACAATCATGCTTCCGCAACATTGGGAAACCGTAAAAAAAATTAAAAAGAAGGAATCGCTACCGCAAATGCTATTTCTCAAACTGTTGCATCACGCTGAAAGAAGCAGTAATACAATTGGGATTGGTTAACTATTTATCATAAAAATGAAAAAATATATATCCGAACTTATCGGAACATTTTCTTTGGTCTTTTGTGGTACTGGAGCTATTGTTATCAACCAGCAAACCAATGGACAAATTGGGCATATTGGTATTGCTATCACCTTTGGACTTATTGTAACTACAATGATTTATACTTTTGGCGACAAGTCAGAAGCCCATTTTAACCCGGCAGTTACCGTTGCCTTTTCATTAGCAAACCTTTTTCCAAAAAAAGAAATATTGCCTTACATCGCATCCCAAATCATCGGTGCCTTCACAGCGTCGGCATTGTTAAAATAGTTATTTCCGACCAACATAAATTTAGTGGCAACCATTCCGGCAGGTTCAAATTTACAAACCTTTGTTTTAGAAATTGTGCTGACATTTCTTTTAATGTTTGTTATACTATTCACTTCACAAGGGTCAAAAGAAACAGGAACAATGGCAGGACTTGCAATTGGTGGTGTGTATTGCTGGAAGCAATGTTTGCAGGCCCTATTTGCGGAGCATTTATGAACCCGGCAAGAAGTTTATCACCGGCAATTGTATCAGGCAAAGTTTCAACAGTCTGGATCTAGCTTACTGCTCCATTTATTGGTGCAGTGCTGGCAGTATAGGTATACAAAATTTTAAAATGATACTCATAACAAAAAAGAAATTACTTTTTGTTTGCATTGAAAACAGTAACTGCTCTCAAATGAGCCAGGCTTTTGCAAAAATACCAGGTGGCGAAAATGTGGAAGCCTGCAGTGCCGGCAGCAAACCAACTGGCATTGTAAAACCCCAAAGCCATTGCAGCCATGAAAGAACTGGGCTACGATTTAAGTACCCACGACAGCAAAAGTTTGGATGAAGTGAAAGCCTTTGCGCCCTTTGATGCAGTGGTAACAATGGGTTGCGGCGATGCCTGCCCATGGATGCCCGCCAAACAATTCGTCGACTGGCAAATACCCGATCCCAAACACATGGAGCCGGAGCAGTTTAATGAAGTAAGGGATTTCATAAAAAAGAAGGTGACGGAGTTGATTGAAGGCATTGGATAATTTTAAAGAAATGATCACTATTTTTTGATAGAGGGTGTAGCATTCTTTGACAACTATCTATTCTTTTTCTTTCGTTTTTTTCGCCATTCCCATGGTGCCAACGGGTTTTTATCTACCCAAAGTCCCAATCGTTTTTCTCTTGCTTCAATTTCAGCATTTGCCATTTTTACATCAGATGAATACTTTTTAAAATGCCAGGCATAGCCTGCTTCTATCAGTAATAATCCAAGCTCCTTACCATCTGCCAAAAAAGATTTTCCAATTATTCTGCCATACCTATCAGTACCTGTTTGTTGAATATTAACAACCTTACCAAAACAAACGGACCCCAAATAATCTTTCGCTACTTTGTAAAATGGCATACCCCTTTCCGGTGCATCAATCCCTTCCATTCTTATTCTTTTTATTGTAAGGTTGTCTAACAATATATCGTAGGTATCACCATCTACAATTTTAATCACTTTGCCGCTCAATGATACCTGTTCGATCGCAATATTTTTTGTGTAGTAGCCAACTAATAACGAGCATATAAATAACACAATTTTCATGTCAAAAATTATTTAGAATTAAGTTTTTCACTTTGTCGGAAGCTGAATTAATAATGGGTGTTGCTATTTGTGCAGCACCCGATTGCTTTAACCAAATCTCCCATAAATAACCTAGCTTTTCAGCGGTTAATAAATCTTTATTATCAGCCTTTAGCTGAATACCACATACCAGCCATTTAGCGGCATCATTTGTAAATAAAATATTAATAAATCTTTTGAATTTTTTTTATGAATGTTCAATATAGTCCAACATATATCTTTAAAAATGTTAGCTTTAAAAATAAATGCAGGATAACGCAATACAACTTTAAAGAAGTTAGGACAGCTTAACCGCACACAGCAATGAAGGTAAGGTGCCCTAATAATTAGTTTAAGGGAAATTGGCCAAGTCAGTACCATTCCGATGTTAGGTGGTAATTAATTAAAGTCTCTTTTATTCTTGGTAGGTATCTTGACTTTACTATTTCAATGCTTACAAAAAATGGAAGCAGTATGGCAGATGTTCATTCAAAGGAAGTAAGAAGCTATAATATGAGCCAAATCCGGGCAAAGAATACAAAGCCCGAATTACAAGTTCGTAAATATTTATTTGCAAAGGGATTTAGATACAGGCTGCACAGCAAAGAATTACCCGGCAAGCCGGATATTGTGTTGCCAAAGTATAAAACCGTCATATTTATTAATGGCTGCTTTTGGCACGGGCACAACAACTGCAAATATTATATAGTACCCAAAACAAGAATCGACTGGTGGCTGAATAAAATTAATGGCAATATTGCCAATGATGCCAAAGCAGTAAAAGCTTTGAAGAAGGCTGGGTTGAAGGTTATTGTTGTTTGGGAATGTGAGCTTAAACCTGCTAAAGTTGAAAAGAATTTGAATACGCTAATTAAAAAACTTGCCTAAGATTTCTCCTGATTTACTTTTCAATGTTACTTAAAAGCTAATCTGTCATTGCTTGCCCTCCTATTATTGCTATCAGTAAAACTATTCTTCATAAATCAACATTTTGTCCTAAAACATACCGGTTTATAGTACACAGTTAAATATTTTTACAAAAAAATAAAATTAACTTAAAAGCAAATGTGTTTTTAAGTATGAAGATTAATATTGCAATTAAAAAAAATGAAAGTAAGGTAGATAATCACTGCAAAATATTTTAAACCACTTGAATATTTTTCAATGAACTACCAGCCATTTAATTTTCCATGTTGCGGGAGAAGGTGTGATATAATTGCAGACTTCTATCATACCACCCGAAAGTTATTTATACAACAATGAATAAACAAGGAGTGTAGTTTTATTTGTAGCAAAGAAGAGGATAGATATTACCTTAAATTGTGGAAAATAATTTAGCCACAAATGAAAGAAGGTCAGAAACTATGGACAAGGGAAGAGCTGGTACTTGCTGTTAACCTTTATTGCAAATTAGCTTTTGGAAAAATGCATAAAGGCAATAAAGAAATATTACAATTTGCTGAATTGATTGGAAGGACACCTTCCTCTATTGCGTTGAAGCTTGGCAATTTTGCAAGTTTTGATCCAACCTTAAAAGAAAGAGGTATAAAAGGGGCATCCAATGCAAGCAAGCTTGATAAACAAATTTGGGATGAGTTTTATAATAACTGGGATAGTGCTTTAATAGAAAGTGAAAAGCTATTAGCGCAAAGAAAAAATATAACAATTGAAAAATTAAATGACATAGAAATAGATGATTTACCCCGGGAAGGCAGAGAAAAAGAAAGATTAGTTAAAGTAAGGCTAAACCAATCTTTATTCAGAACAATGCTATTAGCAACCTACAATTCGAAATGTTGTATAACTCAAATTGCCAACAAGGAACTATTAGTAGCCAGCCACATTACCCCTTGGTCAAAAGATGAAAAGAACAGGTTAAATCCAATGAATGGGCTATTGTTAAATGCATTGCATGACAAAGCTTTTGAAAATGGATTAATCACAATTACAGAAGATTATTCAATTAGAATTTCATCTTCTTTTAAAATAAAAGATACTCCTGAAAGTATCAGTCAGCTTTTTTTAAGTTTTGAAGGAAAGCAAATTTTTTTGCCTGATAAATTTTTACCATCAAAGGAGTTTTTAAAAATTCATAATGAAAGATTTAAATAAATTTTGAAAATAAACCCAATACTTTCCTAAGCTAATTACTATTTGTAGAAAAGCGGATAGCCAAAAATTTAAAATAAAAAATTTACATGAAACACTTTCGAGTATCATCTTCACAGGGATATTTAATTGTTAATGATCAAACAGGAATTATTATTGAATGTAAGAGTAATGGGTGCAAAAATGACTATCTGCAGTATATTGAAAGATTTGATGTGGACAGATATAAAACTGCTTTCAAAAAAAGTATAATTCCCGAAGATGTAGATATTTTACGATTTGCATATTGGTCAAAAGATAGTACTTACGAGACACCTGCCGAAGGTTATGAGGCACCCTTCGATTCAAAATAGATGTTCAAAATAATAAAATTCTGCTCAGGCATTAGATGAAAGTCTGTGGAATGATTTAGATCAAATTGATATAGAAGACGAAGCCTACCTGGAAGAAATACAGGATGAAATTATAAGTACTGGAATTATTTCTCAGCCGCCAGCCCCAACAATAACTAAAATAAAAATGGGAGCAAGAACAACCTTTAAACGAAATGGAATAATAGCATCTTTTGCGCTTGCCAGGGCTGAATACCTTTGCGAAATTGATAAAACTCACCACACCTTTATTTCCCAAAGAACAAACCTGCCTTACTCGGAATCACACCATTTTATACCCATGAAATTTCAAGATCATTTCACTTTTCCATTAGACTGCACTGAAAATATCATTTCATTATGCCCCACCTGTCACCGGGGTTTTCATCATGGCGTTATTGAACATAAAAAAGAATTGATTGAAAAATTTTATGATTCAAGAAGTGCCTTAAATAATTTTGGAATTCAAGAAATGTTTTCATTTTATAACTCTCTTAAACCTGCCTAAAATTCTATTTTACAATCCTCGCTACTTTTTTAATTAATAAAGTTTCTTATACAAAATATTGCATTCATCTATCCGCTTCGTAAAAGAATTTCATATAAATAGTCTAATCACAGCGAATATTTTTAAATGACAGCTAAGAAATTTGTAAATTTTTCCCACCAACAGCTAAAGGATATTTTTCGGGATGTGGAGTAATGGAAATAGCAATTATGCAAGCCGGAGTGAAAATGAGTCAATCCCTTGACCTTGATACAGAAGCAACGGACTTTATGCAAATGAACCACAACTATTTTTCTCACACTGTTATTAATTGTGACTTAAAAGATAAGACTGTGTTGGAACAACCTAATTCTGACATAATAATTGGAACATATCCTTGTACAAAATATTCTTCAATAGCGGATATACATGGAACAAGAACTGGTGATGATTTATGTCTCCATTTTTTCAGACATATAGCTATTGAACAACCTGAAATGTACATTGTGGAAAAAGTGCCGGGAATGAAAAAATTTAAAGTGGTAATGGAAGCGATGACTAAACTGCCCGACTATTATGTAAATGTTTTCTGCCCGGTTGATGCCGCTAATTGATTTCCATTTTGTGTACTCTCAATTTGCATTAAATATTCTTAAAGTACTATTAACTCAACAAAAAAACCGCACTGTAAACAATGCGGTTTTTATTATATCAAGTTCCTTAAATCTATTTCCTGTCACTCAACTTTGCCAGCAACCTCAGTATTTCCAGGTATAACCAAACAATGGTAACCATCAAACCAAATGCACCGTAC
>JANXSK010000034.1 GCA_025352695.1 Ferruginibacter sp.
AAATTTCCTGTTTGGGTGCACCCAGCGAAACCCAGATTATATCAGGTGCTATGCTATTTATTTGTGCTGCAATTAATTGATAATCAAAATTTTCTACCGGTAGAAAAGGTAACGAAAGGGTTTGCAGGTGTGCCGTATTTATCTGTTTCTGCGCCAACACTTCTTTAATACGCTCAGTTATTTCAGGTGTACTTCCCAAGAGCAATTGGGTGTAATTTTTTTCAATATAATATTTAAAAATTTCAGGCCCGTTTAATGCCCTGAATGTTTGATTGTGTGCCCAACTTGCCATCATTGCAATAGAACTTCCATCGCAACTATTTGTCAGTGCAACATTCAATACTTGCTGATAAGACAAATTTTTTTGTGCCATTGCAAGTACATTGGCATCCACCATGCAAATATATCCTTTGCTATTATTTTTTATCGAATTTTGAATGTTGCTATAAAATAGAGCATGATTAAATTCTAAAAAAACATTAAAATACTGTTGCATTGCTATTGGATGATTTTACTATATTTAATTGAGATACATACACTTTATTACAGTGCATTCTTAAGAATTTTTAACTCAAACTAATAAAGTTTAAAAAATTTAAATTGGATATAATTTTCTCATTTGGAATAACTGCAATTATGTCAAATAATCCAAATTTTAGCTAGTGAAATCTTTAGAAATATAAATTTTAATATAGTTAATGAAACTGAGTTATTGAATGAGATTACAATATTTTTTTAATGATTAAATTTATAAATTGTTTCATCTTTTATAAAATGAACCCATTGAGAGCTTCCCATTTGCGAATTGATTTTTGTTAAAGCCGGAATAGCAATAAAAAAATTAACAACCAATCCGAATACTTGCATAATTCTAAGTAAATACCTATTCTTAATTTTTTGTATTTGATTTTCTAGGCTATCTTTTTTTTGAGACCTTTGATAAAAACGATATAGTACGAATTGCGTCGCCATGGAGAAAAAACTCGAATTTTCGATTTTGTGGACTTTAATATAAAAACCATTCAGTTTTCCAATCTCTTCAAAACACTTTTTATTCCACCTGCCAACATGATTAGGTGGCATATCTAATAATGCTCCATTTAGTTCATTAAACTCAATTTTAATAGGGTTTGGAACTGCAATAAAAAGACTACCTCCGTTTTTTAACAACCAATTTAGTTGTTGAAATAATTCGCTAAGCCTATCCAAGTGTTCAAGAACCTGAAACATACAGACTACATTAAATGATCCCTGAAAAGATTCGTTATGTAATTCTCTTACATCCACTGACAAGCATTTAATGCCTAAACCCTCTATCTCTTTTTTCCCATATTCAGAATATTCAGTACATAAAATATTCTCCTTAGGCAAAATAACACCTAAAATTTTTTTTACAAATGCACCGTTCCCAGCTCCAATTTCAAGTAATGTGCAATCTGGAATTTTGGATTCAATTAATAAATTAAAGGTCATTTCGAATTCCCATTTCCAGCTTGGATAGCCTGTACGCTCATACGCAAGAGTGTAAAATCTTTCATCACCAGCAATGTAAGGATGGCTGAAACAAAATTCACAATTTCCACATTGAATTATTTCACAAGTATTTCTACCCCAAAGATGTTCAATATGACTAACTAATGCTAAAAATCTTTCAGGATCTTTTTCTTTCAAAACAAAATGTTGAGCAGCTTGCTCACTTTTTGCCACCCACAATAATTGTGTACTACTAGCAAAACAGACGGGGCACTGAATACTTCTTGGAATTTTTTGGTATTGTTTCATATAATTAATAACTTATTAGTATTCCCATTTTTTCAACTTTTTAGAGATATTTTAATCTGGTAATATTAATTTATTATTAGAGACTTTAATATAAAAGAACTTTAAAGTACAATTACATTGATTTTATCAAACATTTATTTAGAATAGTAATAATGTTATTTTCAAAATGCTTTAATGTAAAATTTTCTTCATAACGGGTTTTACCCCTTATGCCCATGTTTTTCCTAAGTTCTTTATCAAGTATTAATTGCTCTAACTTTTGCGCTAAAATAAAAGCATCTTTTTGAGGAACCAGAAAGCCTGTTTTGCCATCCTCAACTATGTCACGTATTCCACCTTCAAATGTTGAAATAACGGGAAGTCCAGCTTGCATAGCTTCCAATAAAACCAATGGAAAACATTCTTTATTATAATAAGTAGGAAATGAAAAAATATCTGCTTTATGTAGGAAATCATTTTTTTCATCTCCTAATTTTCTGCCTGCATAATAAACATCATTTACTATTTCATTTGCAGCGACCTTCGCTACAAATTGCTTCTCTGTAATATCACTCCAAGCTCCTACAAAAACGCAATGAAAATCTATTTTTTTTTGTTTCAATATTTTACAGGCATCCAATAAGATATAAACACCTTTTGTTTCAATCATATTTCCAAGAAATAAGATTTTGGGCTTGCTGTTAATAATATGCAAGTCTATATTAGTATCAAGTGATTGAGTTCCAGAAGGGCAATTAGGGCAATAGTATACAAAATCGCATTTAATATATTTTTGTATGTCAGGATATAAATGAGATGATAATAATATGACATTTATATTTTTAAACACAAAACGATAAAGCAGATTATCCAAAAAATTATCTTGACTATTGCGAACACCTTTATTTTGAAAATGATAAACCAATTTTACTCGAAATAATTTTACAATTGATATCAACAGTGTGTCCTTATAAAAAGCAGATCCTTCAGCCGTTAGTGCTAAATAACAAAGATTTGGGCGGAAGAATATTAAACTCCTAATTACTTTAAAAATAATATCTATATACCTAAATTGTTTTATTAAAAGATTCTTCCCTATTTCATCAAGCGTTTTAGAGGTACCCAAATTTATATAATGACAATCATAAGTTTCATTAATTCGCCTATTTTCTTTTATTTGCAGTCCCATTAATGACGATCCATGTACAGGTGGTGGAAAATGTACAATAAATAATATTCTATTATTCTTTTTTATATTTTTTTGCAAGGATTATTATTTTATTTAGGTAATCTTTTCTTCTTTTGATACTGGTTATCCCATTTCTATACACGTAGGTTTTTTATATAAAAAATCGATTTGCTATTTTATGTTTAAAACAAAAAAAGATATTTTAAACCATGAATGTATTTAATTAGATGAATTAAAATTATAAATTATAGTTAGAATATTTTAGAGGATAGACTAAACCAAATATTTGATTTTTCTCCAAATAAAATAGAGAACCCATATTTATTCTCTTCAAATCTTAATTTTATTTTTAAAGCCAATATTGCCTAAACAAGATTATTATAAAATTTATTTTCTTAAATAATATTTTATTACTGAGGCTAACTTATTTTCATTTAATATTCTTATTATTCGAACAATTGAATGGCTAAATATATTTTCATATGTGTAAATATCTGCTGCACGGTCAATTTCAATTGTAGGATGTACCAATGGAAAAGATAGACTATTGCATGTTAAATTAGTTTTACATGAGTCATTTAAAAAATAATGGGTTGAGTTATTTTTTAGGCCAAGATTAATTGTAAGGTTTTTGTTTGGAGTAATTGAAATGCCCTTATTTTTCCAGATATAATATTGCCATTGATAATCCCATGTATTTATTGTTCCCATTTTGCAAGCGGCAAATATTTTGTTCCAGTATCTTTTTTCAGATTTTGAATTAAATATATGGCTTAATTCAGTTGTTGAACTTTTAGGGTCATAATTAAAATAGTCGTTGTCATGCATATACCACGCACGTTTCCAGGTTGCCCAGCCCCATATATGACCATAATTTGAAAAATAATAGCTTTCATTATTACCAATAATTTTCTTTTGAAAATTATTACCTCCAATTAAGAATATATCTGATTTATCACGATATTTTTCCAGCAAATTCTGACAATATTCAAAAAAAGTAAGATCAGGGTAACAGTCATCTTCTAGAATAATTCCCTCATCAACATTTTCAAAAAACCATGTTATTGCTGAACTTACCGCTACTTTACAACCTAAATTTTGTTCCCGATAAAGCGTCCTTGTTTCACAATCCCAGTCTATATTTTTACAAATGTTACGAGTTTGTTCACACTTTTGCTTCTCTCCTTTGACATTTCTTCTGTAACCATCTGCCGCCACAAATAGTTTTTTAGGCTTAATTTTTTTAATTTGATCAAAAACCTGTTGCGTTACATCTGGTCGGTTAAAAACAATAAAAAGAATAGGTGTATCAAATAATTTTGTCATAAAATAAAAATATTGTATCTACAGCTACAAGTAGGATTTTATACTTTGATTAACTTAAAATTAATTAAAGCCGATTACAAAAAAAATATTCTTTAAGTTCCTATCAAGAGAGTTTCTTAAACTTTTCCCAAATTATAGGAAATAAAGTTTTGGACCATAAAGTTAAAAATACATATGGTAGTGAAAATGGAAAATGTTTGCGGATATAATACATATATTCATTGTACGCCAACCCTTTTGGATTATATAAAAAATCAATTCTCTCCTTGATCGTTGAATCTGTAGATAGCCAATATTTACTACTATGATCATTATCACAATTACCACCAATACCGGGACATATTAAAAGTGGCAAATCATTCTCATAAGCTGTAAGCGTATAATCATAATCAGCAATACCATGAATAAATTTTTCATCAAAAATGCCGATTTTATTTACAACATTTGCACATACAAAAAGTATATTCGCATTTGCTACCTTGCAATTAATTGGTTTATCTGCAGGTGTAATTAATTGAATTGTATTTCTGAATATACCATTTTTGATTAATGATCCGCCATAAGTAATTACTCCAGAATTTTCGTTAACAGTGGAAGATACATATATGCCACCCTTATTAAAATTATCCAGACAATATTTATGAGTATATATTATATTTTCAAAAAAATTCTCGACTAGTTTCACATCATCGTTTAGAAGCAAATATGCATCATAACATTTTGTTGTGGCATCCTGCCAGGCTAGCCGCATGCCCCCTGCCCAAAATAAACTTCCACTGCCAATAATTATTTTAACATTTGGGAATTTTTCAATTACAGCCTTAAGTGTACCATCAGTTGAACCATCATCTACAAGGTAAATATCAAATGAATACCCAATTGGATATTCACAATTGTAAAAAGAAGATAAACAAGAAATAGTTTTAGATTTCCTGTTGTAACAGGTAAGCAACACAGCGATCTTCAAATTTCAGTTTTTATATTTAGTACTTTATGATAAACATCAACATACATTTCAGCAATTTCTTTCCAAGTATTAACCTTAAATGAAGGCGAATCTCTTCTAACAGAATTCAAATAAAAATCAATTAGACTTTTTCCTCCAGTTAAATTGTTTGTCGGAGAACAAAATTTAATATCAGTTGGATTTTCATATCCTTTAGCCCAGGGTAAATCAGACAAAAGTAATGGAAGACCTGTTGCACCTGCCTCATAAATGGATATGCAACCACTTTCGCCAAAACTTAGCAAAACAAAACCACATGCATTTTTTAATTTTTCAATCTTTGTTTCCTCTGAAACAAAACCCAGATACGTTATGTATTTCCCGTCAACTCTTTTGAGAAACTCTACATAATAATTTGAGTTTTTATCAAAAGGATGCCCAATAAAAACTATCGGTATTTTATTTTTTATACATAAATCTGCAAGAAACAACGTATTTTTTCTTTCAACTATAGAACCCACGGATACTAAATATTTATTATTCTCATTATTATAAATTCCTCCACCTTTAAATTTATCTAACGTATCAACTGCATGAGGAATTATATAACATTTATTTGGATCAAGATTATATAATTTAATTGCTGTATCTCGGTCATTTTTATGCATATATATTATCGCATCAAAATATTTTAAGGCTCTCCATGGAAATAAAGCATTAAATTTTTCGGGTAATATTTTGATAAAAATATTTTTTAGTAAATGATATCGAAGCCTTGTATCAGACTGATTGGTAAGCCCATCCATTATATGTGTGTATACCAACTTGTAGCCTCTTTTTTTTAATGCTATTATTTTATTAAAATCATTAAATCCAAAAAAATGCACAATTTCTCCACAAATAGTTGGGTTATGCCAATTTTCATATTCCACTTCAACACCTCTTGAATTTAATGTACTAAATAATTTATCGGCATGCACTTGTTTACCGCCAGGAAAAAGATAGGAATATGTGATATCGCTAAATAATATTTTCATTAACAATATTTTGATAGATAGTTGAATATTGATTGTAAATTTTCACTTTATCGTGAAAATTTAATCCGAATACTTTTGCCTTTTTTGATAGTGCTATTGCCAACTCATCATATAAAAAAATAGAACGAATTTTATTTGCTAAACTAAATGCATCCCCCCTCAGGAAATATAAACCATTTTCGTTTTCTTTTATTATTGAAGTGGTACCACCACAATTAGACACCACACAAGGCACTCCTACCACCTGTGCTTCACCAAGTGCATTTGAACTATTTTCAATAAATGAAGGAAGTACAAATACATGCGTTTTAAAAAGTATATTGCTAATTTGCTCTCCATTAAGACTTCCCAGAAAAGAAATGTTTTCTGATAAATTGTACTGATTTATCTTTTCCTTAATTATCCGAAAATATGAATTTCCTAAAAACCTGCTAAACATCCTTTTAGAGAAAATTCCCGGCACTACTATTTTTATTTCAGGAAATTCTTTTTTTAGTAAAAAAACCGCATCAAGTAAAATATGAAAACCCTTTAATGGGTTGGTAAAAGAACTGGTGTAAATAGAATAACGATTAATATTTTTTATGTTCCAATTTTTTTCAAAAAAATCTTGCCGTAATAACTCGTTACCAAAAAAATAGTTTGCGTCCGGGTTATACTCTAGCAAAAAATCTTTGTCAAAATCTGTTCTGCCAATAAAATTTTTATTTATAGATGTGATTTTTTTTTCGAAAAATGAATTATAATACCACGTTTTATGCATATTTAAGAAATCGTTTCCAAAAACAATTTCTTTTAGCGTTTTTTTCTTTTCCCAAATCGAAAGTGGTATTTCTCCCAATACTGCACTAAACGATTTTGATAAAAATCCCTGTAAAGAAATTACTATGGGTGTGATTATATAATTTTTTATTAAACCATAAGGCTTCTCCGTACCATGAATATGAATCAAACTAGGGTTAAAATCCTTTACTATCCATAGTAAATCTCTGCGTGTAATTGAAGGTAAATCGCTATAAACTCTTTTATTGGGTAATCTAAATGTGTAGTTTTGCTTAGTTGGTTTTTTACCCGGAAAAGCAACTCTAATCTCAAACTTAGGATTATTATTTAATAAAAATAAAAGTGATTCCTTCCAAAAGCCACTATTTGATTTTATATTCTCAACTGAATTTCGTACAGGATCATGGCTAACCCAAAGAATGCGAATTATTTCGTTCAATATTAATTGTATTTTTTTTAAAAGGATTAAATTTTTGTAAAGTTTGCTTTTTTATGCCTGGAATTATAAAAAATAATAAAAATAACGGATAATTCAAAAACTGTTCTCCTTGAAGAATTAAAATAACTAAAAATAATATTAACCATGAGGTTACCCTAGATTTTGAAACATTAAATGAAAGGGTATAAACGCAATAAAGCCAAAAAACAAAAAAAGGGATACCCCAGTTAGCCAAAAAATTAGACATGCCATTGCCATGTCCAATATCTTCTTTTACCCATGGATGAAAACGGTATCGGGTTTTTATGTCAAGTCCATTTCCAAAAAGTGGCTGTGACTGGATATACTGTAAATCCATTGTCAATGCACCAAAACGGGAATTAGAAATATCTTTTTGTTGCATTTCTCTGGAGCTTTCATACTGATTTTCAATTTTTTCTTGCATAAAATCAAGCTGAAAATATGCCCAATATATTGCAATTATAGTTACAGGTAGAATCACATATTTGACCCATCCATAATTTTGAAAAATATAAATATTAATAATTAACCCTAATGCAATAAATCCTGTGGTAGACATTGTTGTAATTAATCCAATAACAATCCAAAATATCTCATTCCGGTAATTACCAATAATAAATTTACCGTTTCTTAGAGCCACAAAAATCACCGCGATAATCAAATAACCAGCAAAAGCACCCGGTTCCCAAAACATGCCAGCGTTTCGTATTCCTGAATAATATATTAGTGTAGAATAAGAGGTATATAAAAAAAATGTCCTTCTAAAAGTCGAACCTGTTTCTACTCCATAAAAACCAATATAATTAAGTAGAAAAAAAGGGATACTAACTATTACCAAGAAGGTTAATATTTTTATGTAGATATGAAAAAAATTAAGCTTTTTGTACTGGTAATAAAGAAATGTATAAATTACTAAAAAAAGCTTTAAAACTATTGCCAGAACACCTGGATAACTAACAAAATCAAGTATCAAATATTGACAAATGATAAGAATCAAAATAAATGACAAAACACCTGTAAGCCTTATCCAAATTGTTTCTGGCATTTTTATTCCTATAATAACCCTTGTATATATTAAAAAAATAACCGCATATATTACTAGCAGTGGCTTTGAATAAAATTCAGAAGTTATCTCTGGGTTACCACTAAAACATAATAGTAGAAAAAGAGGAAGGTATTCTTTTAAACTTGCCTTTCTTAATTGCCGCATTAAATTACATGTTTATTTAAAATCTCCTTATCTATATTGTATCAAAATATTTTTAAGTAGTATGAACAAGCTTTTAACTTTTCAATATTTTATACTACTATTTTGGTATCGTGATTTAATTCCCTTTTTATCTGTATTGGCAAAACTATTAACCCAACCAAACTCGTAAGCGACAATGCTATTGAAATACCATACACATTCTTAAACAAATGGGCGAAAAAAATAGAAAAGCCTATAAACATTGTTACCCCTAATGGCGCCAACATAGTTAGTATTTTTAATTTACCAAGGCCATTGATAAAAATTGAATATGGCGTAGTGAGTAAGTTTATTATTGTATATAATCCAATTGACAAGGTTAGATAAAACGGTATCATTACTTTGTTGCCAATCCAAAATTTATAGATGAACCCTGCAAAAAGTACAAGTAATATTGTTCCCAGGCAAAATAAATATGAGATGGAGGTTAATCTTTTGAGAGTCAACTTCAGCCATGCTATATCTCCCTTTGCCTTTGCTTGCGTTACAAACGGCATAGCTGGAGCACAAATAAGGTTTACTAACATAATCGGTAGGCTAAAAATAGTATTTGCAATACTAAATTGAGTTACTTCTTTTGGCCCAAACAATTGGGTAATAACAAAGGGGATACTGGAATACAAAATTGTAGCGGTAATTTGTACTACAAAAAATTGTAAGCTTAAAGCTATTAAACTTCTAGAATGAATTTTATTAATGGTATTTATTTCTGGTTTAAAAATCCTGTATTTTTTGCTAAATACAATTATTGAATATATAACATAAACAACAACAGGAATGCCAGTTAGAATAACCGCAAGAAGTAACAAATTGCCTTTTTCTGTAAATAATGTTGCTAGCCAAATAAACAACAATGAAATACCACTAATTATTACCTGTAAAATGCCTGATTTAGCAGTATCGCCATGCGCTGCATCCACAACAGTTACTGTTTGCAGTATGAATCTTAAAATCACAAAACTTACAACTATAGAAGTTATTAAATACAATTCATTAGTGGGGATGGACTTAGTATTTAAAAGACTTTGCCAATTAATAAAGGGGTTAATAAAATGAAACAGCAATAATGCTAAAAGGAAAATTGCACCCAAAAATGCATAGGTGGTACTTACATAAGATTTACCAAGCTTTAAGTCATTATGGGCTATCGCCTCTGCTAGTTTATTTCTCAAACCGTTACCCATACCAATATCAAAAAGTGCCATCCAGTTAGTGATTGTAGTTAGTGTAATCCATATCCCATACTTTTCCTGATCAAGATACTTTAAGGTTAGCGGTACATAAATCAATGAAATTAATATAGCAAGAAACTTTACAATGGAGGTTTTAAATATCTGACCTATTAATAATTTATTGAAAGAATTTTTATAGAATTCTTGTTTAAATTGTAGTATTCTTTTCAAGAATTATATTGTTAGAACGGATGAATTAATTTTAATTTTCGTAAAACTTTGTAGGTAAATATTCTAATAAAGAGAGGGACATAAGAATAAATTTTGTAAAACCTATGAGTCGTCAAAAAATCATAAAGATAATTGCTGTAGATATTGGATTGTGAAAGTATAGTTGAAAGCTTTTCCTTAGATACGATACAAAAAAATTTCAACATGGCAGCATTCGCTTTCCTTTGAGCATTGTATATGTTCTCATTTGAGATACCTCCAGTAATTTTTAAAACTCTTTCGTAAATATATCCCACAGTCAGAATACATTGAAGATGAGAATTTGATTTAAAAGAGGAATCCTGTAATTCATGTATTCCATAATTGACTAAAGAATCTTTTTCTCCATAAATTTCAAAATTCTCAATATTGGAATATATCCAAAGCCAATCATTACTACCATGAAAATCAAAGTAATATCCAGTGAATTTATTTTTTCTGATTATAACTGAATATAATAAACCAAGACCATATTTGATTGCATAATTAATTACTTCTTTTCCATTAGGGAAATATCCAAATGGGAAAATATGATTGTGGTTTGATTTTTTTAAATCTGGTATTTTAATTACATTAAAATTTGTGTAGTACAAATCTATAGTACTATGATTATTTAGAACGGTTAGGAAATTATTTACAAAATTTGGTTCAAGTGTATCATCATCCCCTAATACCATAACATATATCGAATCGGCCAATTCATGACACCTATTCCAATTTCTGAACATTCCAATATTTGTATCATTTTTATAGTATGTAATTTTATTTTTTTTACAGAATTTTTCAAATAGATCATGTTTTGAATTATTATCAACCACAATAAGTTTTGGAATAATTGATTGGTTTAGGACACTTGCCACAGCTGCCTCAAAAAATTCATAACGTTCAAAAACAGGAATTGCTACTGTTAAAATATTTGTATGTTTATCCATTTATACTTTCATTAATCCATTTACCTCTTAATACACAATCGTCGGTCCAGTAATATTTCCATTGAGCAAACCTTCCAGAAAGAATTAAATCAGCCCCTTTTAAAGAATCATGTTTGCCAAATTTGTTCTCCCAATTTGTTGCATGCTCTAAATCGTCAGCCTCCCTTTTCAAACCAACACTTGTTAACCAATTAAAGATAATTTCTAAGTTCTTTTCTCTGTGATGATCAAAAATAATATTTGCCCATTGTACCCATTTAGCCTGAACCTCCACAATCCATTCCTTTCCTTTTAATAATCCCATTTCAATTATCTCATTTATTACCGCATCTTTTATTTCATCAATTGAATTTTTTAACGGCTTATAAAATGAAAAATATACTTCCACCTGTATACCTGTTTGATTAATGGGGGCATTGAAAGGCGAGAGAAGCTCGGTACAATTTATCCTGGTAGAAAATTTATCTTCGTCATAAACATATATCCAGTTTTCGGTTCTTTGTGTTGGATGATCTGCCATCACATTAACTAATAAAACTGAACTGCAATTCAAATTATCTGCAGCTTCTTTTATATTAGAAGGAGCATCACTACTTTTTATTAATATAGGTAATGGAATTGTAGAGATGAGTTGATCATATTTTTTTACTAGACCATTCGCAAAAACCATCTCTCTATTCATAAAAGAAATTATTTTCAATTCACTTTCAAAATGAATATTCGCTTTTTTAGCCCATTTTCTGGCATACGAAAAATATCCACCTTCTTTTGGATAACGTATTTCAGTAACATAATGTGTTTCTTGAGACAAAGGTTTTAAAAACCCTTCTGATACTTCTTTTATGTTCGGATAAAAAATTCTTCCCCCAACCCAATTGGTTGATAAATTTTCAGGATGTGTGGTCCAATATTTTTCTGTATATTTCCTTGAAAATTCATTGGCAAATATTTCCCCAAAGGCTGCATTAAGCCAATCAGCATAATTCAGAATTACCTTATCCTTATGAGATGCTGCTTCACGTGAATTCAAGAAATTCTCCAAGCACCTTGTTCTCAAAGGCTCCGGTACTGCATGTAGGTTTGATTGCGCTGGGTGTGGTATCCAATTGCCTTTGTAATAATTTGTAGTTTTAACAGGATACTCTAGAAAAGCTTCATCGATATTTTGTGCAAATAACTCTTTGACGTATTTACTTTTTGTAAACGAAACATGAGGGCCTTCATCAAACGTAAATCCATTTGTAAATTCAGTATGAATATGCCCTCCAGCATAGCTATTTTTTTCAAAAATTTTACATTGATCGTATCCAATGTGATAAGCTGCACTAAGTCCTGCAAGCCCGGCCCCTAAAATTATTGTTTTACTCATTTAGCTAATAGTAATAAATTGTCTTAACTTTTCAACAATGTATTCATAATGTATCGTATTTAATCCCGGCCATACACCTAACCAAAAAGAACGATTCATTATAATATCTGTATTTGTTAATTCGCCAACGGTACGATGAACAATCCCTTTATAAGCAGGCTGCCGAAGCAGGTTACCAGCAAATAAAAGACGGGTACCTATTTTATTATCTTCCAAATAACGTATTAATTCATTTCTTTGAATGGGACTATCTTCCCTTATTGTGACTAAAAATCCAAACCAACTTGGATCGCTGTTTGGGGTTGGCTCTGGTAAAATAAAGTGTGCTTCAAATGGTTTTAGCATTTGATATAATAATTTATGATTTTCCCTTCTTTTAGCTACAAACTCATCTGCTTTTTTTAACTGACTTAATCCAATAGCTGCTTGTGTGTCCGTTACCTTTAGATTAAAGCCAATGTGGCTGTAGGTGTATTTATGATCGTAACCACCAGGCATTTCTCCCAAACATTGATCAAAACGTTTACCACAGGTATTGTCTTTACCTGGTTCACACCAACAATCACGGCCCCAATCACGGAAGCTTTCTGCAATCACTTTCAGGCTTGCATTGTTTACTAAAACAGCGCCTCCCTCGCCCATCGTGATGTGATGTGCAGGATAAAAACTTAAGGTAGCAAGGTCGCCAAAACTACCGGTTTTTTTGCCATTGTAAGTAGCACCCAAACTATCACAATCATCTTCTAGTACCCATAAGTTGTATTTTTTTGCAATATCCATCACCACCTCAAGGTTAAAAGGATTGCCCAATGTATGCGCCAGCATAATGGCTTTTGTTTTAGGGCTAATAGCTGCTTCAATCAGTTCTGTTTTGATATTATAAGTAGGAATATCGACATCAATAAATACCGGTACACAGCCAAATTGTATTAGCGGATTAACGGTAGTAGGAAATCCAGCTGCCACAGTAATTACTTCATCTCCTTGTTTAATTGCACGATCCCCAAGTTTTGGAGAAGTTAATGCATAAAAAGCTACCAGGTTTGCGGAAGATCCACTATTCACCAAAAGAGAAAACCTACTACCAAAATAACGAGCTAGTTCTTTTTCAAAAATAGCTGCATACCTGCCTGTAGTAAGCCATCCGTCCAGCACAGCATCAATGCCATACAATAAATCATCTGCATCTAAAACTTTCCCCGTAACAGGTATATAATCTTTTCCTGGTAAATACGCTTTAGTAGTATTTAAAGTGGCTATTTCTCGTAATTGAACTATGAGATCTTCATTTAAATTCTTCATACTAAACTTTCATTTATTGATTTTCGCAATCCCTCCTCTATACTAAAAAGTGGCTCCCACCCAAGTTTCTTTAACTCCTGAATATCTGAAAAGGGCTTTAAAGTTTCATCAGGTCTATCTTCTAACTTACCAAATCTTAATTCTGTACTTTTATTTTGTATTAAATCCTTTACCAGCAAAACAATTTCTTTAATTGAAATTGGCTTTCCGGATCCAATTTCAATTTCTTTGAAATTGGGTAGATTTTTAGACTGTTCTATAATTAATTTGAATGCATTTTTCACATCGTCAATATAGATAAAATCACGTAGCTGCTTGCCCGAACTAAATTCTATAAAAGGCTCATTATTTTTAAATTTATTAATGAGCATATTTATAAATTTCCAATTATCGTCTTTAGCACCGTAAAAATATTCAAGCCTAAGATTTATTACCTGGATCTTATTTTGATAATATTTTAACCAATCCAAAAACTGCTTTTTCGAAAGCGAATAAATATTGGTATTTCTACTTAATGACGTATCTGCATTAATGAAGATTGATACCCCCGAATTTACAGCAACAGTTAAGATATCAATTGGCCATGCCAAATTGGATTCTACAATTTCACCGATACTTTCTCCCTTCCTTCCATAGCTGGTTGCCAAATGAATTATTATTTCAATCTTTGTACTTTTAAAAAATTCAACGAAATTAATTTCCTCTTTAAATATCAGGGTAATTTTATCTAAGTCCTTTTTGATCCTTTCAAGATCAGAAGATTTTCTAACAATTAGATAAACATTATAGTTTTGAGAAAGGCATAGTTCAGTAATATGACTTCCTAAGTAACCATTGCCACCAGTTATAAAAATATTTTTTCTTTGGTCGTTATTTTGCATTGTAGTCATTGATATCTGAAATGATTAATCTCAACGCATCATTTGAAGGGCTGCTTTTGTACCATTGTATAGTTTTTTCTATAGCAGTTTGGGCATTCCATTTTGGTATCCATTTCAACTCATGAATAGCTTTTTGGATTTCTAATTTTAATAGTCCAGCTTCGTGAGGCTGATTTGTAAGCTGCGAAATGGATTTATTTCCCGATCCCCAAATTTGTAAAGTTGTATCTACCAACTGACCTACTGTCAAATTATCCTCTGCAAATGGTCCAAAATTCCACGCTTCTGAATATTTTAAAGTATCCTCATTCATTTTAACACCCAATTGAAGATAGCCAGAAATTGGTTCGAGTACATGCTGCCATGGCCTGATGGCATTGGGATTTCTAACAATGATACTTTCATTTTTATTAAGTGCTCGTACTATATCAGGGATAATTCGATCCTTGGCCCAGTCTCCCCCGCCAATTACATTACCAGCCCTTGCACTCGCAATACTTTTCTGATGTTTTGAAAAATCACGCTTGTTAAAAAAGGAGTTGCGATAACTGCTTATCACAATTTCTGCACAGGCTTTACTGGCACTATAAGGATCATAGCCTCCCAAACGATCACTTTCCCGGTAAGGATAATGCCATTCATGATTTTCATAAACTTTATCAGTAGTAATTAAAATAACAGTACAGGGAGTAGTCAATTTCCTTACTGCATCTAATAAATTAGCAGTTCCAATCACATTTACTTGAAAGGTTTCTGAAGGTATTTCATAAGAAAGTCTCACTAATGGCTGTGCCGCCAGATGAAAAATAAAATCGGGCTGAAATGATAAAATTTCATTTTCCAATAATTGCTTATTGCAAATATCAGCAATTACAGATTCGCATAGAGCATCCCCGTTAATGCAATTGAATAAGTCAAATTCATTTTCAGGTTTTAGCGCATACCCCTTAACAATTGCACCTAGTTGATGCAACCATGCTAACATCCATGACCCTTTAAATCCTGTGTGCCCAGTTAAAAAAACTCTTTTCGCCTTGTATTTATTAAAGTCCATTTTTCTAAATCCTGCTTTTACATTTAAAGATGTTTGTAAAACATTTTGCATTTATTTTTTGCCTCCCATCTTTAAACTAATTACCAAATTTTCCAGGCAGCTTTACCTCCATTCCAATCAGTTTCCAGGTCTTGTTTGTCCCGCAAAGTATCCATGGGTTTCCAAAAACCATAATGTTTGTAGGCACTCATTTGCCCTTCAGCTGCTATTTTTTCCATGGGTTCCCTCTCCCAAATAGTTGCATCGCCATCAATATAATTAAACACTTCCGGCTCACACACAAAAAAGCCACCATTGATCCATGCACCGTCGCCTTTTGGTTTTTCTAAAAAGGAAAAAACGGCATCTTTTTCAGTTAAATTTAAAGCACCAAAACGGCCTGAGGGCTGCACTGCTGTAACGGTTACCATTTTTTTTGACTCCTTGTGGTGCGCCAATAGTTTAAGTACATCCACATTACTTACGCCATCTCCGTAAGTGAGCAAAAAGGGTTCATTGCCAATAAATGGAGCTACTCTTTTAATGCGGCCACCTGTCATACTTTCTTTGCCGGTATCTACCAAAGTTATTTTCCAGGGTTCCGCTTGAGATTGTAATGTTTCAATCGAATTGGTGGTAAGATCGATGGTAACATTGGACTGGTGCAGGAAATAATTAGCAAAATATTCCTTGATAATATACCCCTTGTAACCGAGGCAGATTACAAATTCATTAAAACCCTGTGCGGCATAAATCTTCATGATATGCCACAGAATAGGCTTATCGCCAATGTCTACCATGGGTTTTGGTCTTAATGCAGTTTCTTCGCTAAGGCGTGTGCCCAGGCCACCTGCAAGTATTACAACTTTCATTTATCTAAATAATTTTATTAAGAAAGATTTAATGGTGTTTGGTTAAGAAACCAGTGTAACGTGTGGCGACACTTTTAACTAAACGGCAGTGAAAAGGATTGTAGGTTAATAATAAACGCTCTTTAGCTTTATTATTCAAATTGGCTAATTACCTGGTGCCCGGATTGTTTTAAAAACAATTCCCTTTGCATCAGTTTCAAATCGGATTGCATCATATCTTCTACCAACATGGCCAAATCATATTTTGGTTTCCATCCCAATTTGGTTTGGCTTTTTGTAGGATCGCCAATTAATAATTCTACTTCCGTAGGGCGGTAATATCTTGGATCTACCGCAACAATGGTA
>JANXSK010000036.1 GCA_025352695.1 Ferruginibacter sp.
AAATTTCCTGTTTGGGTGCACCCAGCGAAACCCAGATTATATCAGGTGCTATGCTATTTATTTGTGCTGCAATTAATTGATAATCAAAATTTTCTACCGGTAGAAAAGGTAACGAAAGGGTTTGCAGGTGTGCCGTATTTAGCTTTTTCTTCACCAATACTTCTTTAATCCTGTCAGTTATTTCAGGTGTACTTCCCAACAGCAGTTGGGTGTAATTTTTTTCAATATAGTATTCAAAAATTTCAGGTCCGTTTAAGGCCCTGAATGTTTGATGGTGTGCCCAACTTGCCATCATTGCAATAGAACTTCCATCGCAACTATTTAACAGCGCCTCATTCAATACTTGCTGGTAAGGCAAATTTTTTTGCGCCATTGCAAGCACATTGGCATCCACTACGCAAACATATCCTTTGCTATTATTTTTTATAGTGCTTTCAATATTGCTATAAAATAGGGCATGGTCAAACTCTAAAAAAACATTAAAATACTGTTGCATTGTTATTGAATGATTTGTACAGTTTTTTTAGAAGAGGATTAATTTTGTTAAGTTGGTTGGTGTCTCACCAATCACTGATGGTTGCGGTGGTGGATGTCCTCACACCCCACTCAAGTTTTTTAACTAGTCGGTACTAATAATAGTACTCCCTATTTCTGATGCAGACTCAATACTTTGTCTTAAAAAATAGTTTTCTTACAATCCCGAATGAAAATGATGGAACAAGGTAAATAATAAAATAAGTAAGAAATTTTCTACCATAGTTATGCTGATAACTATTTATTTCTTGACATCTTGACCGGTATTGTTTCTTATATGCTGAAGCCCAAAGCAGCGTATAACAATAATTTATAAGATTGTTATTAATAGTATCTTCCCAATATTTTAATCCATTTGTTAGTATTCCTTCTTTCTCAAAATCCTTCATCATGTTGGGTGTACCAATTAAACTATATAATGGCCATGCATTCATCCATATTCTTGTTAAAGGTTTGCGTTGAATACACAGGGGATAATTTAAATAAAGACAGGTCATATTATTAATGCCGCTATAAATTATGCCCAAAAATTCATAGCCGTAGTGTCTCTTTGTATTAAAGGAAAGGCCTTTTTCCCAACCAGATTTTAAGAAGACGATGGAAGAAATAAAGGTGGCATCTAAAAAAAACCTGGTGATAAATGAATTGACATCGTAGGATGTTACCGGAGTTTGATACTGCTCATTACAAACTTTTAGGGAACTTAATGCCGGATTATGATCATATCCAATAATACGATTAAGATGAATCAATCCTGCCTGCTCATTATTTTTGATAACTTCTAACAATGTTTCTAAAAGAAAAGGAGCAGGTAAATCATCATCACCCCAAATAATTACATACTTACCAACACACCTCGCAATCGATCTTGAAAAACTATCACACATATCTACCCTGTTATCAAAAAAATGATAGCCGATAATTGGATGATTTTCAATTATCCCTTTTATATAATCATCTGTATCATCGTCAGAATTATTGTTGCAAACAATTAATTCAACCAACTGCTGGTTTCTTACAACCTGTGGAATAAAATGTTCTATCGTCTCTACTAAATAACTTTTTCTATTTAAAGTAGGTATAACAACTGAAAGCAATTTCTCCATTACTTTATTTGAAAATTTTTGATTTGGACGGAGGGAGATTATAGATAGGACTAAATAATTTATTAGACAATTAATTGAGACTGTAAAATTAGTTTTACTGGTAAAAAATTAATACCATGTCTTTAAAAGCGCAAATTTTAAAAATCTGATAATCTTAGTGTAATAAACTTGATAGAAATGTGGTGCAGTAAACATATTGATATTTAACAATAAAAATGCCATGCTAATTTTTTGCCTCGTATAATATTTTGTCAAAATTTTACCCTTCACCCTTGCAAAAAAAGAATAGTAAGCATACACCTGACTTGAAAAAGATTTAATTTCTTTTACCTCGTCAACAAAAATAAAATCTGTTTTATTCGATTCATCAAAAACAACATTGAACCTGTTATATACATTGCAATGGGTACCTTCAACTGTAAAGCCATCGTTGATGGTTTTGCTGGTTACAGGCGTTACACATAATTTATTTTGTTTAAAAATATTGTAGCTAAACCTGATGTCCCACATATTTCCTCCCTGCAAACTATGTTTTAACATGGAGAACATATCACTTCCAGTTTTATTAAATTCCTTTATTTGCTTGCGGTCATTTTTGAATGATTCCCAATCTTTAATTTCCCAATCTACCGTTTCCCAACGGTCTTTCCATATAGCCCAACCCCAGGAAGATGGCCGCTGGTACATATAAACATCGTATTGGTAACTGGCTGGTTTTTTAACATCTAAGCCATTGCCTGAAATGGAAAATACTTTGTCCTGCAACTTATAAAAATTCAGTGCTTGGTTCATAAATGACAAAAAATTGGTAGCAAGTATTAAATCATCTTCCAGCACAATAACAGTTTCATATGTCTGAAGCACAACGGAAACACCACTAATTACAGAAGGATCCAAACCTTTGTTACTATCAGATTCTGTTATAATGATCGATTTAAATCCTGTAATTGTTTTGATGTATGTACGAACTTTTAAAACACTTTGTAAATCGCTATTATTTTTTGCCCCATCAGCAAAAATGTACAAATCAGAATCCTGTGCTAAAAAATTATTTTCTAGCGAGGCTATATTTTTTTGCAACGTATCCAACCTGTTGTAAACAAACAAACATATTGGAGCCAATGGCAACACCTTTTTGCTAATTTCTTCGTTCATTTTTATATGACCTTTATTATAAATTTATTTCAATTGTAGAACAACTACCAATTATTTGTATTACTATATTAAATAAAACTTTTCTCTTTGTATTAACTAAACAAGTTATTATTACCCTTTGTTGGATTTAAATTTATCCCAAATTGCGGGAAAAAATGTTTTCATCCACTGCATGATAAATAAATAAGGCAGGCTTACTGGAAAATGTTTGCGGGTGTAATACAGGTATTCTTTAAAAGCCAATCCTTTATGACTATAAAGATATTGGATCCGCTCTTTAAACGTTGAATTGTGCGATAACCAATTTTTTCCATGGTCATTTTCACAATAGCCACCAATACCCGGACATACTAGTAATGGAAACCCTTGTTCGTATGCAGTTAAGGTATAATCATAATCGGCAATAGAATGTATAAATCTTGCATCAAATATGCCAATTTTCTCAACCACATTGGCACTAACAAAAAGAATATTTGCATTCGCTATTTGGCAACTGATTGGATTTTCCGATGGAACAATAGCGCTGATTTGATTTCTGAAAATTTGTTTTTTAATTATTGATCCACCGTAGGTAAGCATCCCTGTTTTTTTATCGCTTGTAGAGGAAACATAAATGCCTCCCTTTGCAAAATGAGTTACTGTATACTCGTGGGTTTCAATGAGCGATTTAATAACATCCCGTTTTAACTCAACATCATCATTTAACAGCAGGTAAGCATCGTAACCACTTTGCAAGGCTTCTTTCCACGCATAGCGCATACCGCCGGCCCAAAATAAGTTGCTATTACCCATAAATATTTTTACATCCGGAAAATTTACTCTAACGGTACTTGCGGTGCCATCAGTTGAGCCATCATCCACAAGGTAAACTTCAAAACTATATCCTACGGGCAAAAAACAATTGTATAAGGAGGTTAAGCAGGCAATTGTTTTAGGCTTCCTGTTGTAACAGGTAAGGAGCACGGCTATTTTTTTTAAAATCAACAGTGTAAATTAAAAATGTAAACAAATAAAAGAACTGTTAAATATTCAAATTAATCTAAATTAATTCTTTACGAGTGGGAATCAAATTTTAAAATTAGAGTATCGCACCATGAATATTTAACAGAAGTACTTAGTTTCATCAAACCACTTTAATTTTACCTTTTAGTAATTTGCCGATTCGTTTTATAATACCATTCTACATTACTAGTACTTAACATTGTGGAACATAATATAAAAAATAACCAAGGCTGAAAATCCGACAAAGCATTATTTGTTACGCCCACAATTATAAAAGCGCTTAATATAATTATTTTGTGAAATAAAGTTTGAGACTTAAGAATTGTTTTTATCCAAAAAACATAAAGGCAAAACATTACTGAAAATGCAATAATACCATGTTTAAAAATCAAGGCAACAAAGGAATTTTCAGATCCTGCTGCATTTCCCTGACTAAGTACCGAAATATATTTATCAGAACTCCCAAACAAAAAATCCATTCCATTTAATTGATCAAAAGAACCTTCAAGTTTTAAGCGTACTTGGGTACTCCCATCAAGAATACTTGTATTAACCAAACGACCTCCAAAACCATAATTTTCCATTAAAAAATAAAGCACAAAAGCAACTATAGTTGTAGAAATGATAATTGTGAAAGCAACTACTGGCTTTAATTTTTGTATCCTTAAAACTGAAATAATAAAAATAAAATCTATAAATACCCAAACGAGAAGCGCCCCCCTTGCATTAAACGCAAGTAATGCTATATGACCAATTAATAAAAAAAAGAATTTTTTATATAATTTCAAAGTAGAAGTCAAGACAAACCCCATCATTATTGAAACACACAAGGCATTTGCTAATGGATTACCCAAAAAAGCAGTGCTCCTAAATTCGCCAAATCCAAAATCTACAAGTTCAGAGTCAAAATTTCTTATTTCATTGAAGAAATTATAATTAATTATAAATTCGACAGAAGCCAAAAAACATTCTGCACCAAAAAAGAAAAGAATAATGTTAGCAATATTTTTTTTTGTAATGGAATGTTGTGAATCTAATAAAACAAATACTAACATTGGCATAATTAAAAAAAAAAGTATATCCCTACTACCTCTATCATCTTTAAACCCAATTTTTAAAATAAGCATTAATAAGCCCCATACAATAATCAAAAACGTTGTAATAATAGAAGGATTGTAATTCCCTTTTCTATTAATAAAGGAATATCGATTCGTAAAAATATTAACAATTGCCAGTAGCATAATTAATGAATAGGTAAGTGTATATAAAACAGGAATACCAAGTACCGTAACAACAGGTAAAGTCGCAAATAATGCAAGGGCTATGGCAAAGTAAAGCAGTAATTTCATACTAAAAAGATCAATAGAAATATTTATTGAAATAGGCTATTAAAATAAACGTTATATGCTGATTTTTTTTAAAAACCGTGCTGGATTTCCTCCCCAAATTTCATTTGCAGGAATATCTCTGGTAACTACGGAACAAGCACCGACAATAGAATTTTCTCCGATGGTTACCCCTTTTAAAATGGTAGCATGTGCGCCAATAAATACGTTCTTTTTTATGCGAACCGGTTTACTAATTGTGGACTTTTTATCTATAATCGAATCCTGCCGTAATAAAGGGTCTATTGAATGAAAATCAGTATCATAAATACATACACCTCCACCAATTTTTACATTGTCACCAATTATAATTTCTTTATGACAAATTATTGCTGTTGAACTTATACCAACATTATTACCAATCTTTAGTATTGCATTTTCTCTGACCATAAAAAATGAAGGTGTATACCGACCTATAGGATTAAACTTTATGCCTGTATTTATAGTACATTTATTGCCAATAATAAAAGTTGCCGATTTGTGAACTGATACTAAAGGTACTCCGTAACAAATTAGGTTACGGTTAAATTGAACGCCATTACCTTTTAATATGGTATACGTATATATCTTTTCAAAAGGCATTTTTACAAAAATGAATAGCTTCCTACTAGCCTTGAAAACAAAGGAAAATAATGTCATTCCCAATTTTTAATAATAAAATTATAATAAGTTACGTACTCTTCTACGACTTGATGAGCTGAAAAGCGATTAACTGAGTTATTATAACAACCTATAGCAGTAACACTGTATAAATCTTTATTTGTTAGTAAATTTATTGCACAATTGCTAATGGCGCTGGGATTTAAAACATTTACTAATAGTGCTGAATTATTAATTACCCATGGCACCGCACCAGAATTGAGACCCCCAATTGTGGGAACACCAGAAGCCATGGCTTCTATTAAAACCACTCCGAAGGATTCTTCAAGTGCAGGATGAAGCAAAATATGACCCTCTTTTAGCTCAGTTATCAGTTTCTCATTAGAAACAAATCCATGAAAAAAAATATTTTTCAACCCTATTTTTATACTATCCTTGTAAGCTAACCCATTTAATTCAGATTCATTGCCATATAGGTGCATTGAAGCTCCAGGAATTTTCTTCTGCAGAATTTTAAAAGCTTCTAAGCCTACAACCCCATTTTTACAAGCATTCCACCCATTATTAATCATTAACAAACGAGGTGCTTTTAATGAACGTATTTTCGAATTTACAATATAATTAATTTCCGAAATTGTTCTATCAATCGAAATTGGATTAGGTATTATTTTTACTATTTCACAATTTCGTTTTACATAAGATTCCATGTAAGGAGAAACAGTAGATGCAAATCTTATTTTTCTCAGATAAAATTCAGCCATCAGCATGCGTCCAAAACGGTATGTACTTTTAAAATACTTGAATACCCGAAAAGCATTATCATGAACTGTTACTAAGCTAGGAAATCCAGACTTTATAGCTGCAGCTGCAAATTCATAAGACCAATGTGCATGAACAATAGCAGGTTGTAGGTTCTTCACTAGTTTTGCTATTTGTTTAATTTCATAAGAATAAAAATCCACCATTCGACCCAGTTTATTTCCATTCATTCTAAAAGAATGAGGTCGGGATGGTACGACTATCCAGGTAAAATTATCGGTACTAAACGTTTTAATTTCATAATCATCTTCTACAGCTATGGTAGTGGTAATTGCCGTAACCTGATGCTTTTTTTTTAATAATTCGGAAATAATATTGCCAATAAAAGGGGCACCTTGATATCCAATTGGTAATTTATTTAGGTCATAGGCAGGAAGGAATTTAGTAATAAAAGACTTATCTGACGGAGCTAAAATTACTATATGCATAATGTTCTATCTTTTTACAGGTTAAATAATTTACCAATAGCAAGCGCCTTCAACAATATCAGCACCTGCCGGCTTTTCTTCTTCACTTGGCTTCACCCAATTTTCATTAATTAAAGCTGCATAATTATATTTCGAGTTATAAAGTGGGTCTTCCCATCTTTTACCACTGATACCAAAAAGAAGCTGTAGACTCCCCCCTAGTTGAACTGCTTTTTTGCCAGATCTTTTTACATGGGCTGCCAATGAAAAACCATAAGCTCCGCATCCAATTAAACAAATATCATAATCCTGTTTGTCTATTTCGGCTTTCATAAAGTTAAGCGCAGCAAACCAATCTGAAAATGGTGTAGCACTACCAGCGATACTCTGCACCGCTTTTATCGTTTTTAGTTCAAAAGCAGGTAATAGATTGTCTTTAAACAATAGTTCTCTTTTTTTATACTGTTGTTGTATAGTATGTGCAAATGGGTGTACCACTAAAACTTTTTTACCCTCTAAAGCCCTCGTCCATGGTATCTGTGAAAAATAGGGATTCAACAATTCAAATTCAATTTTATAACTATGCTCCAACTCTTTTTCAAATAAATATTCATCCGTGAGCCAGGATGCCAGAATATCTACCTCTGGAATATCCTGCAGCATTAACTTACAGAATTGTTCAATTTTACGCTGTTCTGCCGGAAAAAATCCACCGCATTCCTTCATCTGGTTAATGACTTTTTGATTCCACCACCAAGGAGATGCAACCCCTTTTATATAAGCCCAGTATTTGCCCTGGTTATTTATAACACCCAAATAATTTTTCAAACAACTAAGTTCAGTACTTCCAAATCGGGCAATCATGCATGCATTATTTGAAATCAAAGCATTGTAAATAATTAAACTAGCTGTTTCTGGATTGTTATCACTCAAAGATCTACGAACAACCTTATTACTGAAAATTTTAATTACTGCCTTTCTGATTGTTTTAAGAATAAGTACAAGAAGTGGATTCATTATTTCGAAATCAAAAATTAGAATAAAATATTAACAGGTTGTTATGAGATTTCCTCTTTAAAGTTTTATCATTACCCGCTCACTGTCTTTTTTAATAATATAACTCGGCGAAGGAACAACGGTACAATTAGGCGGTACATCTTTCACAACAGTTGCATTGGCTCCAATAACTACATTGTCTCCAATTTTAATAGGTCTTAGAACTACAGCACCAGTTCCTATCCGTACGTTATTTCAAATATCAGGAATTCCTTTGCCACTATCTCCTATGGTTACGTTTTGATTTACCCAACAATTGTCGCCAATAGAATTTGCATGAATGATGGTAGAATTTCCATGCTCTACGAATAAACCCTTTCCTATTTTATCAGAATTAGTTCCTATTGATAAGAATTGATAAGAAGGCAATAAGATTTCCATCAGAAAACCA